>JARIDM010000198.1 GCA_029263945.1 Sporosarcina sp. | reverse complement strand
TTCCCAATGTTAGTGTAGGGAACCTCTGTCTTTTTTTTGTAAATGTGTCGCGTGATTTAAAAAGACATGTGAATCTATGAACATTTATTAGCAAATTTCACGTAATTCAAAGGAGGAAGATCGATTTTGACACAAGAATTGAAACGTACTGTGCTCTTTGATCATTATGCCGAGCATGGAGGTAAAACAATTGATTTTGGCGGCTGGGATTTACCTGTTCAATTTTCGGGGATTAAAGCTGAACACGAGGCTGTACGAAAACAAGCTGGCTTATTTGATGTTTCTCATATGGGCGAAGTGCTCGTAACAGGCGAAGCTTCATTAAATTACTTACAAAAGTTAATGACCAATGATGTGTCGAAATTAAAGGTCGGTCAAGCGCAGTATACAGCGATGTGCTATGAAAATGGTGGCACGATTGACGACCTGCTCATTTACAAGCGTGATGAAAATAACTATTTACTCGTCGTGAATGCTTCTAACATCGACAAAGATCTTGAATGGATGAACAAGCATTTGATCGCCGATGTGACGGTAGAAGATCAGTCATCCTCCTATGGTTTACTGGCTTTACAAGGACCGCGCGCTGAAGCGATTCTTCAAAGATTAACAGAAGAACCACTTAATGAACTCAAGTTTTTCCGTTTTAAAGAGGACATTCGTATCTGTGGCCAAAAAGTGTTGGTTTCCCGAACTGGCTATACAGGGGAAGATGGTTTTGAATTATATGCATCTCCTGAAGCGATTGTCGTTCTTTGGCAGGCTATATTAATGGCAGGCGCTGGTGATGGACTTATTCCTACAGGGCTTGGCGCAAGAGATACGCTCCGTTTTGAAGCGGGATTACCGCTATATGGGCAAGAGTTGTCTGCGGACATTTCACCACTTGAAGCTGGGCTCGGATTTGTTGTGAAATTGAATAAAGAAGTTGACTTTATCGGAAAAGAAGCGCTTGCTGCTCAAAAAGAGAAGGGTGTTGCAAGAAAGTTAGTCGGGATAGAAATGATTGACAAAGGCATTCCGCGTACAGGATATAAAGTATTTATTGACGATGAAGAAATTGGTGAAGTAACAACAGGAACGCAATCACCTACATTAAATAAAAATATTGGCTTTGCTTTACTTAAAACTGAGCATGCTGAAATTGGCACAGAAGTAATTGTTCAAGTTCGTAAAAGAATGCTCAAAGCAGTTGTTCGTCAAACGCCATTTTATAAACGATAATTGAATATAAAAAACGCTTGACGTTACTTGCAATGACAATTATGAAAAGGGGATTAGTGAACATGAAGCATCGTTTTATACCAATGACAGAAACTGACCGCAAAGAAATGCTTGAAGTGATTGGGATTAAATCAGTAGATGAGTTATTTGAGTCAATTCCAGAAGAAGTACGTTTTAAAGGAGAGTACCAAATTAAGAAGGCCAAATCAGAGTCTTCGTTAACAAAGGAACTTGCACAGTTAGCCGCTAAAAATGCGGACGCACAGCGCTATTCATCATTTTTAGGTGCGGGCGTTTATGACCATTATAAACCAATTATTGTGGATCATGTCATTTCACGTTCGGAGTTCTATACAGCTTATACTCCGTACCAACCCGAGATTTCACAAGGTGAGTTACAAGCCATTTTTGAATTTCAAACGATGATTTGTGAGTTGACAGGTATGGATATTGCGAATTCATCGATGTATGACGGAGGAACTGCATTGGCAGAAGCTGGCACTCTTGCTGCAGGACACACGCGTAAGAAGAAGATTTTAATTTCTGAAACTGTGCATCCTGAATCACGCGATGTTGTGCTGTCTTATGCGACAGGACAATCGATTGAAGTGGTAACAGTCCCTCAAAAAGATGGCCTAACGGACTTGGCAAAATTAGAAGAGATGATTGATGATGATACGGCAGCCGTAATGGTGCAGTATCCGAACTTCTTTGGTCAAATCGAAGACATTAAGAAAATAGGTGAGATGACGCATACGACAAAAGGATTGTTTGTTGTTTCATCGAATCCGCTCGCATTAGGAATACTAACGCCGCCTGGACAATTAGGGGCAGATATTACAGTGGGAGATGCACAGCCATTTGGGATTGCAGAATCATTTGGTGGGCCGCACTGTGGTTATTTTGCAGTAACGAAAAAGTTAATGCGTAAATTACCAGGACGTCTCGTAGGCGAAACGGTGGATGAAGACGGCAAGCGTGGGTACGTGTTGACGCTTCAAGCGCGTGAACAGCATATTCGCCGGGATAAAGCGACTTCTAATATTTGTTCAAACCAAGCTTTGAATGCACTGGCTGCTTCTGTTGCGATGACGGCCCTTGGAAAAGTGGGTACCGAGGAAATGGCGTACCAAAATATCGTAAAAACAAGATATGCCAAAGAAGCTTTCCAAAAGGC
>JARIDM010000183.1 GCA_029263945.1 Sporosarcina sp. | reverse complement strand
CTTTTAACAAAATCCCAGCAGGCATCCCAGTATAAATAAATGGTTCATCCTCTGTTTGATATGATGAGCTGTGGAAAGCTTGCGTAAATTTCACTGTTCCAAATTCAAATATATTGGCGCCGCCTATATTCATCCCGTGCGTTCGGACCCCTTGTAACGCCAAGTAAATTGCCAATTCATTGGGTGCAATCACAAGTGCATCGCATGCTTTAGCAATCTCAACAGTGTCTCCGACATGATCATTATGACCCTGTGTGAGTAATATAATATCAGGACGCTCCTCTTTAACAGTAAGATCTGTTAATTTATTTCCATTAATAAACGGATCAATCAGAATAGAAAAGTTTCCTGTAATAATTTTTACAATTGAATGTCCATGATAAGATAGTTGCATAATCGCGCCTCCTGAATAATATGTAGACTGAGTCAATTGAATAATTGTTCTATCAAGCATAGTACCCGAACAAACAAATAATTCCCTTTTTACTTGTACGTGTATTTTCATATTTAAAGTAGTTATGAAAATGATTCAGACTGTCTATTAGTTTCGATACATTGTTGAAAATTCCTCTTTTTGTTATGATTAGGCCATTCAAAAGGAGGGCTTACGTTGACAAAAGTTACTGAAATTCAATCTTTTTTAGATGAACAACATATTGATGCTGCATTCATTACAACCCCTGACAATGTATTTTACATTTCTGGTTTTGACAGTGAACCACATGAACGACTGCTTGGTGTGATGGTTTTTAAAGATAAAGAACCTTTTGTAATCTGCCCGCTCATGGAAGTTCCAGATGTTCTAGCTTCAGGATGGGCATTCGATATCGTCGGCCATGAAGATACAGAGGATGCGTGGGATGTCGTTCTTGATGCAGTGAAAAAAAGGGGCGCTCTTCCTACCTCTATTGCAATTGAAAAGTCACACTTGACAGTAGAACGTTTGGAACGCATGCAAACTATTTTTCAAAATACAACTTTTGCTAATCTTGATAACCAACTAAATCAGATGAGAGTCATTAAAGATGAAGATGAACTTGCTAATTTACGTATTGCAGCTCAATTTGCAGACAAAGCTATAGAAATAGGTTGTCGAGAAATTGCAGAAGGAAAAACAGAACTAGAAATCCTTATGGCGATTGAATTTGAATTGAAGAAACAAGGCATTCAAAAAATGTCATTTGATACAATGGTTCTTTCTGGACCAAAAACAGCCTCTCCGCACGGCACACCTGGAGATCGAAAAATCCAAAAAGGTGATTTTATTTTATTTGACTTAGGCGTTGTTTATAACGGCTATTGTTCGGACATTACCAGAACAGTTGCATTTGGAGAACCCTCAGACGAGCATCGCAAGATTTACGAGACCGTGAAACTTGCAGAGCAAAGTGCCATTGAACTAGTCCGCCCTGGCGTTAAAGCAATGGATTTAGATCAGGCTGCACGCGGTGTAATTACAGACGCGGGATACGGCCAATACTTTACGCATCGACTTGGTCACGGCCTTGGCATTTCCGTCCATGAATTCCCTTCTATCACGGGTACCAATGAATTTGTACTTGAAGAAGGAATGGTATTTACAATTGAACCAGGCATCTACCACCCTGAGGTTACAGGTGTCCGGATAGAAGATGATGTCGTCGTCACAAAAAACGGCGTTGAAGTGCTTACAAAATTCCCGAAAGAGTTACAAATTATTCAAGCTTAAGAAAATGTTCGAATAAGCGCAGTTTCCTTTTTCACCTGCTCATGCATATAGAAAATGGCTATCCACTGTCTCACAAGTGGATAGCCATTTTTGTTATTTTTTTAATAATTCTTCTGCATCAACATATGTTAAATCTTGTGCTTCAGCAACAGCAGGATGTGTCACATGCCCATTATAAATATTCAACCCTTTTAGGAGTGCTGAATTATCAAGACACGCTTGTTTTAATCCTTTATTTGCAATTTGTAGCGCATATGGCACTGTACTGTTTGTTAAACCTAATGTTGCTGTACGCGGTACTGCACCAGGCATATTTGATACTGCATAATGGATAACTCCGTACTTTTCATAAGTTGGCGCATCATGTGTTGTCGTTCGGTCTGATGTCGCAAAAATCCCACCTTGGTCAATTGCGATATCTACAAGAACAGACCCGTGCTTCATTGATTTAACCATCTCTTCTGAAACCAGTTTCGGCGCTCTAGCGCCTGGAATTAGTACTGCACCAACAACTAAATCGGCCTCTTTAACCGCACCAGCGATGTTGAACGGATTTGACATTAATGTTTGGACATCATTACCAAAGAGCTCTTCTAATTGAGTAAGGCGATTCAATGATAAATCGATGATTGTCACGTGTGCACCCATTCCAATTGCGATTCGAGCAGCGCTTGTCCCAGCCATACCGCCACCGATAATGGTAACTTTTGCACGTTGAACACCTGGTATACCCCCTAATAATATACCCGTGCCCCCACTTGTTTTTTGTAAAAATTGCGAACCAATTTGCGTAGCCATTCGACCTGCAACTTCACTCATTGGTGCAAGTAGCGGTAAAGAGTTGTTTGGCAATTGGACTGTTTCATACGCAATCGCAGTTACCTTATGATCTAAAAGCGTTTGTGTAAGTTCTGCTTGTTGTGCTAAATGGAAGTACGTGAAAATAATTTGTCCTTCTTGCATATAATGATATTCAGATACTTGAGGTTCTTTTACTTTCATCACCATTTCAGCATTCCAAGCTTCTTGAGCTGTCGCAACAATTATTGCGCCCGCTTCCACATAATCTTCATCTGTAAAGCTAGACCCTAGCCCAGCACCTGTTTCAATTTGAACTTCATGTCCCGCAGCCTTTAATGTATAAACCCCTGCTGGTGTCATCGCAACTCGATTTTCATTGTTTAATAATTCTTTAGGTACCCCAATTAACATAGTTTTCCCTCCACTTTATGTTATCCAATTCAGTTCCATCAAGATTAAAACAGATAGAACGATATTGCTTTATAATAACAGATACGCACGATATTTGTCCCTATAAACAATCAAAAAAGAAACAAATTCGACATGATCTGAATACAACTTTAAATTATGTCAAAAGAATAAAAGGGTTTTAAGAAGTAATGGAGAAGGTATATATAGAGTAGATGATTTAGCTTGAATAATGAGGAGGAATTATTATGACATTACAGTACAGTCAAATTCTAGTAGCGGTTGATGGTTCAAAAGAATCTGAATGGGCATTCAAAAAGGCAATTGCAATTGCAGACCGAAACAGCGCTACTTTAAACTTAGTTAATATTATTGATACGCGTTCCTATGCAGCAGTAGAAGCTTATGACCGTTCCATTGCGGAACGTGCACAATCATTTGCGGTAGAACTTCTGGAAGAATACAAAGAAAAAGCAGCAGCTGAAGGACTAACAAATGTGAACATCATTGTTGAATACGGTTCACCTAAAACAATGATTTCAAGGGATTTGTCTAAAAAAGTGAAAGCTGACTTAATCATTTGTGGCGCAACAGGACTGAATGCCGTTGAACGCTTTTTAATCGGCAGCGTTTCAGAAAACATTGTGCGTTCTGCAAAATGTGATGTATTAGTTGTTCGTACACCAGAAGATTGGGGAAAAGAAGGATAAGTAAAACGAGCAATTCCTAATCATTTAGGAATTGCTCGTTTTTTCTGTTATAACCCTGCAACACGTACCGTATCTCTCGCCAACATGACCTCTTCATCCGTTGGGATAACCAGTACTTTAACTGGTGAATATGGATGACTAATGTAGATTTCTTTTCCACGAACGTGATTCAAGTCTGGATCGAAGTAAACACCCATGAACTCAAGGCCTTGAAGGACCTTTTCACGAACTAAATCTGAATTCTCTCCAATTCCAGCTGTGAAAATGATGGCATCTACCCCACCCATTCTCGCTGCATAAGAACCGATATATTTGTGAATACGATCTGCAAAAACATCGAGTGCCAATTGGGCACGTTCGTTTCCTTTAGAAGCTTCAATTTCGATGTCTCGTAAATCACTTGAAAATCCTGAAATAGCAAGCATTCCTGATTCTTTATTTAACACATCAAGTACACTTTCTACAGACTTTCCAGTTTGACCCATAATATATGGAATTAGTGCAGGGTCAATATTACCAGAGCGTGTCCCCATCGTTAGCCCAGCTAAAGGCGTAAAGCCCATCGACGTATCTATCGACTTTCCTCCTTGTACTGCCGCAATACTTGCACCATTTCCAAGGTGACAAGAAATCAGACGAGTCGTTTCAAGTGGACGATTCAGCATTTCCGCTGCACGTTCGGTTACATATTTATGGCTTGTTCCATGAAATCCGTATTTACGAATGCCATATTTTTCATAATATTCTCTTGGCAGTGGATAAAGAAATGAACTTTCAGGCATTGTTTGGTGAAAAGCAGTATCAAAAATTGCAACTGCAGGTACACCTGGTAATGCTTTTTGAAATTCTTCAATCCCAACAATATTAGCTGGATTATGTAACGGGGCAAGATCAGATAACTCTTCTAACTTCTCAAGATTTTTATCATCAATCAAAACCGAATCGCTAAATACTTCTCCACCATGAACCACACGATGACCTACTCCGCTAATTTCGTCATAAGAACTAACGACATTCTCACTAATTAACATATCTAACACCATCGTTGCAGCTTCTGCATGATTGTGTATGTCTTTTATAATTTCTTTTTTTCCGTTTCCAGATTTTATCGAAAAAATCGAATCTGGTAGGCCAATTCGCTCAATCTGCCCTTTTGCCTTTACCACTTCTTCAGGCATATCTAACAACTGGAATTTCAATGACGAACTTCCGGCATTTATCGCTAAAACAAAATGCATCAAAACCATTCCTTTCAACAATCAATAATATTTTTATATCTTTAATTCTCTTGCTTTACCCAGTCATCAATTTCTTGTAAAAAGTAAGCCATTGCATTTTTATCGGTCATATCTGGAACCTTTGCCAACAATACCTCTGGCGTTGCGACCATTTCTGGGTATGGCTTTTGGAGAATTAAGAGACTCTTTTCATGTAGTTTACTCTTAAATAAGCTACTAGGCAACTGAATGACCGCGCGGATAATTGACTGTTTTTTCAAAAAAGGATGCAACTGCTTCGCTTGTTCAGATTCAAATAAGTTCGCAGGGACTACAAAAAGTCCATATCCACCTGGTTTTGTATGTTTTAAAGATTGCTCAATGAACAAATGATGTGCATACGCATGTCCTTCTAACGGCATAAGTTCATAGTTCGTACCATTATCATCATCTGGATAAAAACCAACAGGTAAATCACTAACCACCATATCTACAGGGTCTATTAGTAACGGGCGAAGCGCATCTTGCACCAAAAAAGTCACGTGGTGTTCTAAAATTTCAGCAATTACCGCAGATATGCGCACGAGTAATTCGTCTATCTCAACAGCATGAGCTGCCGCATTTATTTCTAACATATTCATAACAGTATATAGTAAATTTCCTGTTCCTACCGTTGGATCTAATAAGGATGGATTTTCTTTCCCACTCAATAATTTATTTGCAATATGACCCACGAGCATGCCAATTGTATCTGGTGTCATTTGGTGGTTGGGTTGGGCGTTTTGTTTCATCCCTTTTAATAGCGCTAGCTGAATCCCACGACGAATTTCTTCCTTCGTAACAGATTCCGTAAGGGAAGGTCCACCTTCCACGAGCCATTTGTTACACACATCTACAACGGCTTCTAGGTAAAGAATTTCTGTAGATTCTGCATATGTATCAATAAACGTGAAAACTTTTTCTGTATTTGTCATTTTACATCCCTCTATCAAGCAAAACCCACCCGTTTCCGAGTGGGTTCCCAATATTATTTTACTGCTTCTTTTGTTGCTGCAATTGCTTTTTCATAATCTGGATGATCCGTCGCTTCCGGTACATATTGAACATATGTAACCTTATCGGTCTGATCAATAACAAAAACGGAGCGGGTCAGCAAACGAAGTTCTTCTATCCAAACGCCATACGCATGACCAAACGATGTATCGCGGTGATCAGACAGCATTTGTACTGCATCAATTCCTTCAGCTCCACACCAACGCGCTTGTGCGAATGGTAAATCCGCTGAAATTGTTAAGACCGTTACGTCTTCTCCAAGTGAAGCAGCCTCTTCGTTAAATTTTCGAGTTTGTTTTGCACATACACCCGTGTCTATAGAAGGTACCACACTTATTAAACGTACCTTTCCTTTAGAATCTGCAAGTGTGACTGGGTTTAAACCATTGTCCAACACCGTAAATTCTGGTGCACGATCTCCTACAGAAACCTCTTTGCCGAGCAATGTAACAGGATTGTTCTTAAATGTTAC
>JARIDM010000176.1 GCA_029263945.1 Sporosarcina sp. | reverse complement strand
TGTGCACAAACGCCGCTGTTTATAGCCTAGGTACATTAAATTACAATACTTCGGAAAAATGCTAAGTAACAGATTGTTCTTTCTTTAATTTCTTCTTATAAAGATAAAACCAAACAAAAAATATTGCCCAAGGTATTAAGGTGAATACTGGAACTTTGGTAAATTTCACAATTAATATTTCCACTATCACAGCTGGTATCATAATAATCAACCACATTCTAACTATCTTGTTTTTAAAACTTAGTTCAAATCGGTCACTCATGTGTTCCACCCCCGAACAGTTCCATGGTTCTATTTAAAATGAACGTTACAGCAAAAAACACTGAAGAGAGAATCCCTATCCAAATTTCTTTCAAGAAACTCCCTCCTATGCACGTGCTTCAAACAGTTTGACAGCTTCAATAATGACGTTTGTTGCCTTTACCATATTATCTACAGAGATAAATTCGTATTTTCCGTGGTAGTTTTCCCCGCCTGTAAAAATATTAGGGGTGGGCATGCCCATATAAGAGAGTTGTGAGCCATCTGTACCGCCGCGAACTGGGACGATATTCGGTTCGATATCGAGTACTTTAAAAGCATCTGAAATAATGTCGACGATTTCCATCACAGGCTCAATTTTTTCACGCATATTAAAGTACTGATCTTCAATTTCAAGCATGATGGAGTCCTTACCGTACTTTTCTTGCAACTGTTGAACTGTTTTCGCCATCAATTCTTTTCTCGCTTCAAAAGTTTCGCTGTCGAAATAGCGGATGATGTACGCGAGTGTCGTTTTTTCTGTTTCCCCATTCATTTGCATAAGGTGAACAAAGCCTTCGTAGTCTTCTGTGTTTTGTGGAATCTCATTGATGGGCATTGCGGCTTGGAATTCATTCGCAATTAGAATTGAATTCACCATCTTATCTTTTGCAGACCCTGGGTGGACGCTGACGCCGTGACAAGTTATTTTGGCACCTGCTGCATTAAAACTTTCATACTGAAGTTCACCAAGGGGGCCACCGTCCATTGTGTACGCATATTTGGCGCCAAATGCTGCTACGTCGAATTTATGGGGACCGCGACCGATTTCCTCGTCAGGTGTGAAAGCAATACGTAGTTTTCCGTGTTTTATGTCAGGGTTTTCGAGTAAGTATTCCATTGCGGTTACGATTTCGGCAATGCCAGCTTTGTTATCAGCGCCAAGCAGTGTTGTTCCATCAGTTGTAATCAGCGTATGTCCAATATAATTTTTGAGCTCAGGGAAATCATCGACAGCCATCACAGTCTGTGCATTTAGCTGAACGTCTTCTCCGTTATAATCTTCAATACGCTGGGGTTTCACGTTTTTTCCTGTATAATCTGTTGCCGTATCGACATGGGCGAGGAATCCGATAACAGGTACATCGCGATCTGTATTGGGAGGAAGCGTTGCAAATAAGTATCCATTATTATCGAGTGTAATGTCCGTTAACCCGATCTCTGCAAGTTCCTTTTGGAGCATATGAAGCAAATCCCATTGCCCTTCAGTTGTCGGACAAGTTGAACGAGCGGCATCTGATTGTGTATCTACCTTTGCGTAGCGAACAAGTCGCTCAATTAATTTTTCTTTCATAATATAATTCCCTCGCTTTGATTAGTGTCGTGATTATTCTATCTTATCAGATTCCTTTGGTTTACGGAATACGTGATGACTCGGCTGCCGATACTTGTGGCGATGAATACTTGTGCCCCGTAATAAGTGAGCATGATAAGCGCATCACGTGATTCAATGGCGTAAACAAAACGGTCAATGGCAAGTATTGAATCCGACAGTATAAATAGCAATGCGCCTATAATGGCCAAAGGTAATCGTGTACGAATGGCAGTCCAACCCATTAGTAAAATGATAAGAATATAGGCAATAATGGCACAGCCGAGCAAATATTCGCCAACTTGAAATTGTGAGCCTGCAATCCATACCATCATCCCCGCTCCATAAAGTAGCAGTAGTGTACCAGCCCACTTTGGCATTGGTTTTTGACTCATATGACGGAAAGCCATAATGTAAAAGATGTGGCCGATGAAAAATGTCACAAGGCCAGCGAGGAACCAGTAAATAACCCCGTCCGCAATCATACAAACAAATAATCCAACGAGAATAATACGTTTATATGTCGTTGATAACATCGATTTTGTTGTGAATGCCAGTAAAATAATGAGTGCCATTGGCATAAGCTTCATAAAGATTTTAAAACCAATGGGATCATCAGGGATGAAAAATATATAAATAATGCTGACCATCGTAATTGCACTTAAGAGTAATGAACGGAACATAAACTCATCTCCTTTTCATCAGTAGCTTTCGAGAAAGATAGGGAGAATCCTTCCGTGAAGAGGTAAATGGTTTCAAAACAAATGAAAAATCACCTAGTAAACTGAAACTAATTCAGCATACTAGGTGATTATAAAAGAATTACTCGTCAACAGAGTAATTTTTATGCGATACGACAGTAAGACTTGATGCAGCTCCAATTAGATCAGCATCTTCATCTGATATTTGAACGATAACGGAGTTTTCTAGGATTTTGTAAATCGTCCCATAAACTTTATGGTCATTACGGACAAATGATATCTCTTCATCGACTTTGCGGGCTGCAACAAAATCCGATACAGGTCTCTCCTTACGTGGAAAAGCCACTCTAACCCCTCCTAATTATGCGATCGTCTTCAAGATTAATAAAAAAATGCTTAGGCAATATCCTAAGCTCGCAAATCTGAGAAGACAGGAAAATTCAGCTGTAATTAAGTAAGTACAGCTTGTCTATTCATAGTATACCATATTCTGACGGAAAATGTTGGTTTTAGTGGCGGATCTGTTGTTTTCTATCACGAAGCGATGTTGTTGACAATGTACCGTGGGGGGTATATAGTGGGGGTTATAAATGAATAGAAGGAGTTGAATTGCTATGGAATACGATGATAAAGTCAAAAATCGATTGAAACGCATCGAAGGTCAAGTAAAAGGAATCTTACGTATGATGGATGAAGGAAAAGAGTGTAAAGATGTCATCACTCAGCTTTCAGCTTCGAGAGCGGCTATAGACCGTACAATTGCGGTTGTCGTTAGTTCTAATTTAATTGAATGTATGGAACAAATGGATGATGACGATACAATAACGCAAGAAGACCTAGTCAAAGAAGCGGTAGACTTACTCGTAAAGAGTCGCTAAAATAGTGTACTCTTTTCTTTTTAATTTGTAAAATACCCCCAGGGGTAAATGAGAGGGAGATGTAATTGTCTGAAACGAAAAGAACGACCATTGTATTATTTAGTGCTGACTACGATAAAGTGATGGCGGCCTATATCATTGCAAATGGTGCGGCGGCCTATGATCATGAAGTCACGATTTTTCACACATTTTGGGGCTTGAATGCACTTCGTAAAGAGGAGCTTATTCCTGTAAAAAAAGGGTTCCTTGAGAAGATTTTCGGGAAAATGATGCCACGTGGTGCTGATAAAATGAGCATATCTCAAATGAACTTTGCTGGAATGGGCCCTAAGATGATGAAACATGTCATTAAAAAACACAATGCGATGACATTACCACAACTAATTGACATGGCTGAGGAGCAAGAGATAAAACTTGTAGCTTGTACAATGACGATGGATTTACTGGGTTTACAGCAAGAAGAGTTAATGGATGGCATCGAATATGCTGGTGTTGCAGCATATCTAGGCGATGCACAAGACGGAAACGTGAACTTATTTATTTAAATGGAGGGTTTAACATGAAAGAAAGAACACCAATAGAAGTAGAACAAATGCTTAACGAAAATGAGCCGATTCATATTATTGATGTCCGTGAAGTAGCGGAAGTAAAAGAAGGGAAAATTCCAGGTGCTATTAACATTCCACTTGGTATACTTGAAGCGAAAATGCCTGATTTAGACAAAGGAACGGAGTATACGATCGTATGTCTTTCCGGTGGGCGTAGCGGGCGTGCCACGCAGTTTCTAGAAAGTTATGGTTTTAAAGTTGTGAATATGACAGGCGGCATGATGTCATGGGCAGGACCTACTGAGTAATTTTATTTTTTTAAGTATTTTAATACCTGTACGGGTATTGGTAAGGGGGTAGACGGAATGATTCAAACAGATGTTGTCCTTGATGCAAAGGGTCTTGCTTGCCCGATGCCAATTGTTAAAACGAGAAAGATAATGAAAGAGTTATACGCAGGTCAAGTGTTGGAAGTTCAAGCGACAGATAAGGGTTCTACAGCGGATCTAAAAGCGTGGGCGGCAAGTGTAGGACATCAATATTTGGGTACGATTGAGGAAAATGAAGAACTAAAGCATTATATACGTAAATCAGACGACAAAGAAGTCGCCGAAAAAAGTTATCCGCATGTGGTTTCTAATGAAGCATTGGAAGTCATCTTAGACGAAAACCCTGAAGCACTTGTACTCGATGTACGAGAGGCTGCAGAATATGCATTTGGTCATATTCCAGGGGCTCAGTCACTTCCTTTAGGTGATTTTGACGAAGCGGTAAAGCAACTAACAAAAGAAACAGATATCTATGTTGTCTGTCGTACAGGCAATCGCAGCGACACGGTTGCACAGAAGTTAGCGAGTTTAGGGTTTGCCTCAGTGAAAAACGTTGTGCCAGGAATGAGTGAATGGAACGGCGCCACGGAAAAGGTACACTAACAAAATATTATTTATTATAGGGGGTATGTAAAATGGGTGTAACACCAATGACAGCAAGTGAAGTTGCTAAAAAAGTTGTACGTAAAGAACCACTATTTATTTTAGATGTGCGGAATGAGGATGCTTTTGCAGATTGGAAAATTGAAGGAGAAAACGTCGAATACCTCAATATTCCTTACTTCGATTTACTCGATGGAGTTGAAGAAATCTTAGAAAGTCTTCCAACAGACCGTGACGTTCTTGTCGTCTGTGCGAAAGAAGGTTCTTCTATCATGGTGGCCGAGATGCTTGCGGAAGAAGGACGTTCAGCCCATTATTTAGCTGGTGGTATGAAAGCATGGAGTGAACATCTTGAGCCAGTGAAAATCGGAGACTTAAAAGACGGCGGTGAATTATACCAGTTTGTGCGTCTTGGTAAGGGATGTCTTTCCTATATGGTCGTGTCTAACGGTGAAGCCGCAATTATTGATGCAACACGTATGACAGACGTCTTTATCAATTTTGCGAAAACGTTAGGGGTTAAAATTACGAATGTGCTCGACACACATCTTCACGCAGATCACATTTCAGGTGGGCGTAAAATTGCTGAGGCGGTAGGGGGAGCATATTGGCTACCACCAAAAGATGCAGAGGAAGTAATTTTTGCTTATGAGGCGTTGGAAGATGGGCGTACGTTGAAGGTTGGCGATACAACCATTGCGATACAAGCCCTTTATTCGCCAGGTCACACGATTGGTTCAACTTCATTCATTGTAGATGAAGCGTACTTATTGTCAGGTGATATTTTATTTATCGATTCAATCGGAAGGCCAGACCTTGCTGGGCTTGCAGAAGATTGGGTAGGAGATTTGCGACAAACGCTTTATAGTCGTTACCGTAACTTGGCAGAAGAACTCATTGTACTACCTGCTCACTTTATGATTATGGAAGAGGTAAATGATGACGGCAGCGTCTCTGAAAAGCTTGGCACATTACTTGTCGAAAACCACGGCTTAAATATTGAAGACGAGGCGGAGTTTAGACAACTCGTAACAGGCGATTTACCGCCCCAGCCAAATGCTTATCAGGAGATTCGCGAAGTGAATATGGGGAAATTAAATCCAGACGAAGAGACCCAACGTGAAATGGAGATTGGTCCGAATCGTTGTGCCGTGAGATAACAAATAAAAAACTTTAATACACAGAGGAGAGATTTTAATGAATATAGATCAAACATTAGATGCAAAAGGAATGGCTTGTCCGATGCCAGTTGTACGTGCAAGAAAAGTAATGAAAGAAATGGAAGCAGGGCAAGTACTCGAAATTGAAGCAACAGACAAAGGTTCAGTTGCAGACTTGGCAGCATGGTCGAAATCAGGAGGACACGAGCTTATCGAACATACTGAAAATGCGGGTGTCTTTACGTTTTTGATTAGAAAAGGCTAAATGTAAACGAAAGGATATCTGATTTGAGATATCCTTTCTCTTTTTGAAAGGAGGTAAAGTAGATGGATTTTATATTCATCATTACATTGTTTTTAATCGGATTCATCGGTTCATTTGTCTCGGGGATGGTAGGGATTGGCGGTTCCATTATCAAGTATCCTATGCTTCTATATATCCCGCCACTCCTTGGTTTAACAGCTTTTACAGCACATGAAGTTTCTGGAATCAGCGCAATTCAAGTGTTTTTTGCAACTATTTCAGGTGTATGGGCATATCGTAAAAGTGGTTTAATTAACAAGAAACTCATTGTCTATATGGGTTCAAGTATATTAGTCGGTAGTTTCATCGGTGGATTTGGTTCTGACCTTTTAACGGAAGGGGTCATTAACCTTGTTTACGGTATTCTTGCCACGATTGCAGCAGTGATGATGTTCGTTCCTAAAAAAGGAATTGATGATATCCCTTCTGACCAAGTACAATTCAATCATTGGTTAGCAGCGGGGCTCGCATTTACCGTAGGAATCGGCGCAGGTATTGTCGGTGCAGCAGGTGCATTTATTCTTGTGCCCATTATGCTCGTTGTCTTGAAAATTCCTACACGGGTGACGATTGCGACATCACTAGCCATTACGTTTATCTCATCTATTGGTACGACAATTGGGAAGATCGCTACGGATCAGATTCTTTATGGTCCAGCTTTTATTATGATTATTGCGAGTGTAATTGCAGCCCCTTTAGGTGCGAAAATTGGTCAAAAGATGAATACAAAAGCGCTACAATGGATATTGGCGATACTTATTTTAGGAACTGCAATTAAAATATGGCTCGATTTTTAAAAAAGACATTCGGTATCGCGGTTACGATAAGCGGTGCCGACTTTTTATTGTCTTGCTTTTACATTCATTCGATATGAATTAACTAACTAAACTTTAAAAACCGCTTGACTTTTCAGTATATTCAGTTCTATAATGTAAAACAAGATGGAAATCAGAATCATTTATACTCTTATCTAGAGAGGCGGAGGGATTAGGCCCTGTGATGCCCAGCAACCAACAAGTGATTACTTGTAAAGGTGCTACTTCCTACAGATTCGTGCAAACGATCTGAAAGATGAGAGGAGGAATTAGCGAAAGCATAACCCTCTTCTTTTAACGAAGGGGGTTATTTTTTATACTTAAATCTCCCCGTCGTCACTGCACTTCCATCAAAAAAACTTCTGGAGGTAATTAAAATGACAAACTATCAACCCGAGACACAACTATTACATGGTGGCCAAGAGCCGGATCCTGTTACAGGGTCGCGTGCAGTGCCGATTCACAGAACGACTTCATTTGTATTTCCAGATACAGAGCATGCGCAAGGGGTTTTCGCACTCTCAAAAGCAGGCAATATCTATTCACGAATCACAAACCCGACAGTTGATGTTTTTGAGCAGCGTGTTGCTTTACTTGAAGGCGGCGCTGCTGCAGTTGCCCTATCTTCTGGGATGGCTGCAATTGCGTTCTCTATTTTAAATATTGCACAAGCTGGCGATGAAATTGTCGCAGCTGAAAATTTATACGGGGGTACATTCAATTTGTTTGCGGTGACCCTTCCGCGTTACGGAATAACCGTAAAGTTTGTGGATTCTACAGATCCAGAAAACTTTCGTGCGGCCATTACGGAAAAAACAAAAGGCTTTTTTGCAGAAACCATTGGCAATCCAAGTCTGAATGTGTTGGATATTGAAGCCGTGGCGAACATTGCCCATGAAAATGGCATTCCGTTGCTAATTGACAATACATTCCCTTCTCCGTATGGCTCAAACCCAATTGAATATGGTGCAGATGTTGTGATTCATTCAGCAACGAAATGGATTGGCGGTCATGGGACAACAATTGGTGGGATTGCTGTAGACGCTGGTAAATTTGATTGGACACAAGGGAGGTTCCCGAGTTATACGGAGCCCGATACAACGTACCATGGCCTGCGTTACGGGATTGACACAGCGGGTGCTGCATTTGCAACAAAATTACGTGTACAATTACTACGTGATTTTGGTCCTTGCCTAAATGCCGATAGTGCTTTTAACTTTTTACAAGGGTTAGAAACACTTCATTTACGTGTTCCAAAACATAATGAGAACGCACTTGAAGTTGTGAAGTTCTTAAAAGAGCATCCTTCAGTTGAGTGGGTGACATACAATGGGCTAGAAGAGCATCCTTCGTATGAATTAAGTAAAAAGTACTTAAAAAATGGATTTGGTTCAATCGTGAACTTTGGGATTAAAGGTGGACGTGATGCAGGAAGAAAAGTCATTGATAATATTAAAATCTGGTCACATGTAGCCAACGTGGGGGATGCTAAATCGTTAATCATTCACCCGGCTTCAACAACCCATCAACAACTGAGTGCTGAAGATCTGGAAAAGTCTGGAGTAACTGAGTCGTTAATTCGCCTTTCTGTTGGCCTTGAGGCTACGGAAGATATCATTGCAGATCTTGCACAGGCGATTGAAAAGGCTGTCCCTGTAACAGCAAAATAAGTAATGATCAGTAACAGTAGACTTTGGAGGTGGTCGCATGTCGACAATCAATGTCGCTATTCTTGGCTTTGGTACAGTAGGCGAAGGGGTTTACCGAATATTAAATGAAAAAAAGCGTGCCATTAAAGAACGAACTGGATACGACATTCAAGTCGTATCCATATTGGTAAGAGACCTTTCTAAAACAAGGATTCCGACACCAGGTGTTGAGATAACGGATAATCTCCAAGCATTATTTGAGCAGTCAAAAATTGACGTTGTATTTGAAGCAATTGTTGGAGAAACACCTACTTTTACCTATTTAACAGAAGCAATCAATAAAGGTTGTCATGTCATTACGGCAAATAAGGCGATGTTTGCCAAGCATGGTCCTGAGTTACTGAAGCAAGCAATAGAAAAAGGTGTCCAAGTTGGTTATGAAGCCACAACAGCAGGCGGCATTCCAATTATCCGTACCATCCAGAACTTATTGGCTAGCGATCGTATTTATCGCATACAAGGGGTCTTAAACGGGACCTCGAACTTTATCCTTACAAAAATGCGCCAGGACGCGGCTCCATTTAAAGCAGCGCTACATCAGGCGCAAGAACTAGGGTATGCAGAAGCAGACCCAACGGATGATATTAGCGGAATGGATGCCTTTAGAAAGTTAATGATTTTGAGTCAACTTGCTTTTGGAAAGCAGCCTAAATGGGCTACGGTTAAAATGGACGGCATTGACAAAGTGATTGCTGAAGATGTCCTCAGTGCAGGGAGAAAAGACTTGCGCTTTAGACATATTGCCGAAATTTCATGGGATGAATCAGGCGAAATTTTCGGGTGTGTAGGTCCAGTTTTAATAGGCGCTGATCACCCCCTATATGGTGTAGATGGCGTAGACAATGCAGTTATTGTTGAAACGGAATATTTAGGTGCCCTTACATTAATAGGACCTGGAGCAGGCATGTATCCTACAGGGAGCGCAATGATTAGCGACTTACTTCAAATTCTTGCAACCCGCAATCGAGAACTGGTCACAAGTTAAATTTCGGCAACCAAACTTTTCATCTTGTTTGTAAAGAGTCAATTTCATAATAACCTTATTCTGCGACAGCGACACAACCTATTGTTCGGGAACGGTTCAACCCATTATAGGTTGTGACGATAGAGCAATAAAACCCTATTATGAAATTGATTGATCTCTATAGTTTTTACAACATTTAATCGGGCATCGTAATCCTAGTGCTTTGGATCTAACAAATAAACATACTGGCTTAATTTCGGGATTTCCCTAATCCTCTTTCAGTTAGCATCAAACTTCTCCCTCAGATCTATCAGAATAAATTACTCGAACATTATTTGATGTTTTCCCTTTAACTTGTATCGCTTCATCCACCACAAGGACAACACCTATTTCTTTTTCATCTTTCCAAAAGGTAAACGAAAAATCAACGGACTGATTCTTGCCATTAGTCATTTTTACTAACATTGTATACGCGCCTGTTGCTTTATCATATCCACTTTTCTC
>JARIDM010000147.1 GCA_029263945.1 Sporosarcina sp. | reverse complement strand
GCAACTTCTATAAATTGATCGGGCGGTATTCGACCCAGGTCAGGGTGGTGCCAACGTACAAGCGCTTCTAAGCTTGTCATAACCCTTGTTGACAAATCAAATTTAGGTTGATAATCAAGATTAAAATGACCAAGTTCAATACTTTTTTGCAATTCATTTTCCAAAAATACACGCTCAATTGACTTTTGGGCAACCTCATGTTGATATAATTCATAGCCAGCTCCCCCACGCTTCTTCACTTCATAAAGTGCTTGTTCAGCTCTTGTTGACAATTCCTCTACATTTTTCGCATGATCAGGAAAGAGTGTGATGCCAAAACTAACCGACAGTGTATAGGATTGACCCACTATAGATAGCGGTTTATTCAATGCTTTCATTACATCACGTGTGATTTGTACAGCATTTTCAGCATCTCTCATATCTTTTAAAATAAAGGCAAATTCATCTCCAGATATGCGGCTAATAATGTGCTCGGAAGATAAGACTCTTTTCAGTCTTTCTGCAACGACAGAAAGGAGATGGTCACCTGCTTCATGACCAAATGTGTCGTTCACATATCGGAGCTTGTCGATATTCAAAAAGACTAACGCAAACTTCTGTCTATTAAACTGAGCCGTCTCCATTTGCTGATAAAGTTGTCTTCTAAAAGAAAACCGGTTTGGCAATTCAGTAAGTTGATCATTATAAGCCAAGTTCCAAATCATCTCTTCTGCCATTTTACGGTCAGTCACATCAGTACGTATCGATACATACTGATAGGGTTTATTGTCTTCATCTAAGAAAGGAATAATGGTCGTATCCATCCAATAAATGGATCCATCCTTTTTACGGTTTCTAATTTCATCGCGCCAAATCGTTCCCTGAGTAATCGTCGCCCACAACTGATCAAAAAAAGACTTTGAATGATGTCCCGAATTAACGACACGATGCGTTTTTCCGAGCAATTCATTCGGTTCATATTGAGATACTTCAGTGAATTTAGCATTTGCATAGAGAATTTTACCCTCTTGGTCTGTAATCACCACAGCCGAAGACTGATCTAAGGCATAAGTAATATCTTTTAGTTTCTTATCGATCGAAGTTGTCTGGTCTAGCGCAAAAAAATCATCCATTTCTAACTCATCCTTTTGCAATCGTACCACCTCATCTCATCTGTTGGTTTACATCCCCAGGGTCTTTTAGATAACTTCCATAAAATACATAGATTCAGTATATAGTAAAAAAGCAGCTAATACGTCTTTTCGAGTCCCAAACTTCAATTTTTCCTTTTAATTTATTCATATAAATTTCTCAATGGAGTCAATTTCATAATGACCTTATTGTACGGGAACGCTTCAACCCGACAATAGGTTGTGGGGGTGGTGCAATACAATATAACGCTATTATGTAATGGATTGAATTGACGTGCTTTTTTAGTGTTAAGAACAAATAAAAAAACCTCTCCTAATTTGGAAAGGTTTTAAAAACTGGGGTAGCTGGATTCGAACCAACGAATAACGGAGTCAAAGTCCGTTGCCTTACCGCTTGGCTATACCCCACTAATTTAGCAATACAATGATTTGAAGGATCGGGTGCTTCTGAAAATCAGCTTTAGTTTCAAAGTTCTACTTTGACAAGTGCTTCAATGAAAGTAATTCGACTACGTCGAGTTATCCGGCAATTCTATTTTCGGTTAGTGCCCCGAAACTTTGCCTCTGTGTCAAAGTTGCACTTTGACAAGTGCTTTCTTGAAAGTAATTCGACTACGTCGAGTTACTTTTAATGACCCCTACGGGATTCGAACCCGTGATACCGCCGTGAAAGGGCGGTGTCTTAACCGCTTGACCAAGGGGCCTTGGTGTTGAAAATTTTTGTTATTTGGGTTAGATTTTTTCAAAGCTTTTTTGACTTTGAGAAATCTTTAATGGTGGGGGGCAGATTCGAACTGCCGAACCCATAGGGAGCGGATTTACAGTCCGCCGCGTTTAGCCACTTCGCTACCCCACCAGGTTAAAATTGAGAATAGCTTCGCATTACTGCGTCAGCCGCACTCATTCAATCAGTCACGTACTCATGTACGCTCCTTCTTTCTTTCGATTGCTTCCTTGTTCTACTCGCTTCTCTCAATTTTAACGAGAGTTGTGCGAAAAACTATTTTCGATACGTTACACGTATCAATAAAGTTCTGATTAGCTTCGCATTACTGCGTCAGCCGCACTCGCTTGAACAGGATGTGCTCTTCGATGTTGCAACAGGACGTTGCGGTGTTAATCGAAGTTCCTTTAGAACTTAACTATTTTTTCCTATATAGTCTCTGGAGCTTCCAACCAGAATCGAACTGGTGACCTCTTCCTTACCATGGAAGCACTCTACCTACTGAGCTATGGAAGCATATGGCAAGGCTCTCTAAAGCCTGTATTTTCAACAACAATGACTACTTTACACTAACTAAAAATAAAAGTCAACATCTAAAATGACTTCTTCCCACGTCTATTCTGGAAGTGCTTATTCTCATCCATATATAAGTTCATGTAAACAGCCCTTTATATATGTGTACTGAATAAGTACATTAGTAAGATTAATTACTGTAATCAGAACCCAGTCAATATGGAAGTGTCGTAACATCTATATCTAATTTCTTGCTTGCACCTTTTACCTCGTCTACTTCCTCTTGTTTAGTTTCCAAGTAATCCTCTCTAAGCATGACTTC
>JARIDM010000125.1 GCA_029263945.1 Sporosarcina sp. | reverse complement strand
GTGCTGATGAGGCTGTACAACTTCACGGTGGATATGGTTTCATGTCTGAATACGAAGTTGAGCGTATTTACCGCGACTCACGTATTAACCGAATCTTTGAGGGAACAAACGAAATTAACCGCTTGCTCGTTCCAGGTACATTCATGAAGAAAGCGTTAAAAGGTGAATTGCCACTTCTTGAACAAGCACAAAGTTTACAAGAAGAACTATTAATGATGATGCCAGAAGAAATTGGCGATGAAGCACTTGCACAAGAAAAAGTTATGGTGAAGAACGCGAAGAAGATTGGTCTACTTGCAGCAGGTCTTGCAGCACAACGTTATGGTGCAAAACTTGAAGAAGAGCAAGAGGTTCTTGCAAATATTGCAGACATTGCAAACAATGTATTCGCAATGGAATCTGTACTTCTTCGTACAGAAAAAGCAATTGCTCGTAACGGTGAAGAGAAGGAGCAACAAAAGATTCTTTACACAGAAATCTTCTGTCAAGAAGCATTTGAAGAAATTGAAAAAGATGCAAAAGAAACATTGCTTGCAGCAGTAGATGGTGACAATCAGCGTATGATGATTTCAGCGCTGCGCAAATTAACACGCACGACGCCGCATAATGTCATCGTTAAAAAGCGTGAAGCTTCTGTCAAACTAATTGAAGAAGAGAAGTATGTCGTTTAATTTATCTCGATGATCAAATCCATTCACCTGGCTGCTTTTAAAGGAGCCAGGTGTTTTCTTATGCTATACTAAAGAAAATGGAGGCGATTGACTTATGACAATTACTTATTATGGATATCCTAAATGCACGAACTGCCGAAAAGCGAAGAAATGGTTGCAAGATCATAACCTTACGTTCGAAGAAGTAAATATTGCTGAAAACCCACCAAGCGCTGAAGTATTATCGAATATGATAGCGGATGCTGGTGGTGAACTTAAGAAGTTTTTCAATACGAGTGGTAAAGTTTACCGCGACCTTAATTTGAAAGATAAACTTCCTACGATGTCTGAAGAAGAACAAATTAAATTATTGTCTTCAAATGGCATGTTAATCAAAAGACCCATCGTCTTTGGTGAGGGGAAAATTACGATTGGCTATAAAGAAGATGACTTTGTAAACGTATGGGAATAATGCAACTCGTCTTGTAATTTCTTGTAAACTATGGCATTATGAAAGTGAAAGATTATATTTTTTGGAGGCTACGACATGAATACACCAAAAGAATTTAAGTACTCTGAAGAACATGAATGGGTTAAAGATGAAGGTGGAAACTACCGTATCGGAATCACATACTTCGCTCAAGATGAACTAGGTGATATCGTTTTCGTTGAACTTCCAGAAGTCGGCGATGAGATTACAGCAGACGAACCATTCGGCAGTGTTGAATCTGTTAAAACAGTTTCAGAATTGTATGCCCCGATCAGTGGTAAGGTTGTTGAAGTGAATGAAGCGCTAGAAGACAGCCCTGAATTCGTTAACGAATCACCATTTGAACAAGCTTGGATGATTGTAGTCGAGCCATCTAATGTATCTGAACTAGATAAACTAATGTCAGCTGACGCGTATGACGAATTTACAAAAAGCTAAATAATTCATAAAGCGCTGGTACTTTTACGGCGCTTTTTATATTTTAAATAACCAAACTACTAGGAGTGGGATTTGATGGATATGCAGAAAGTCATTGTAGTAGAGGGAAAAGCAGATAAAATGAAATTGAACCGAATTGTTTCAGAACAGGTGATTATCGTATGTACGCATGGGACAATTAGTGAATACGATCTTGAAGCATTTCTTGATCCATACGAGACCTGTGAACTTTTTATCTTTACAGACGCCGATGAAGATGGGGAAAAACTACGGATGTTAGCTAAAAGAGCGTATCCTTCAGCACGACATCTCTATACTGAAGAAGTTTATAAAGAAGTTGAAACAACCCCTTATGAAGTGCTTGCTAGAATTTTAGATGCAGCTCATATTAAGGTTCACGCCCAATTTCTACAATAAAGGAGTATTCGATGGAAAACTGGACACGAAAGCAATGGGAAATGATTAAAAGCAACACGACTCAGTCATTATTCTATTTATATACCCCGATGTGTGGCACTTGTGCGGTCGCTTCTAAGATGATGCAAGTTGTAGAAGCGATGCGCCAAGAGATCCCAATGGGAAAAGCGGATTTGAACTACATGGAAGATATTGCGGTAGATTATGAAATCGAAAGTGTACCTTGTCTACTGATTACAGAAGACGGAAAAGTAAGAGAGAAAATATATGCATTTCGATCTGTTCCTGATCTCCTTATGAAAATTGATTGACAGGTAGTTGTGAAGTATGTTAATTTTAATGTAACAACAACTTTCAACTTAATAACTAGTACTCTTATTGAGAGCGGCGGAGGGAAGTGCCCTATGAAGCCCGGCAACCATCACATTTGTGAAGTGGTGCCAATTCACACAAAGCGATTGCTTTGGCAAATGAGAGATTGGATAACGCTTATTTAATCTATAACGTTAAGCCTTTCTGCTCTTTGGCAGGAAGGCTTTTTATATTATAACGAGGTGAAAATGTATGATTCAATTAAGAAATGTTAACAAGCGATATGATAAAGGTCTGAATCATATTACTGCAGTAGATGATGTCTCTTTAAATATTGCCGAAAGTGAAATTTTTGGCATTATTGGCTATAGTGGTGCTGGTAAAAGTACGCTAATTCGACTATTAAATGGATTAGAAGCACCAACGAGCGGGGACATTTCAATTGGTGAGTTAGAAATTTCTTCGATTACAGGAGAAGAATTGAGACGCGCGAGACAAAAAGTAAGTATGATTTTCCAACATTTTAACTTGCTATGGTCAAGAACAGTGAAAGATAATATTGCGTTTCCATTAGAGATTGCGGGTGTTCCTAAAGAAGAGCGAAATCAAAAAGTGATGGAACTAATACAATTAGTCGGCTTAACTGGAAGAGAAGATGCCTATCCGTCTGAATTATCAGGCGGACAAAAACAACGGGTGGGGATTGCACGCGCCCTTGCAAATGACCCTGAAGTCCTCCTTTGTGATGAAGCAACATCTGCGTTAGATCCAGAAACGACAGATGCCATCCTAGACTTATTGACTGATATTAATGAAAGACTTGGCTTAACAATTGTTTTAATTACACATGAAATGCATGTCATTCGTAAAATTTGCCACAGAGTCGCGGTGATGGAAGCAGGACAAGTTGTCGAGACAGGAAATGTACTTGAACTATTCCAATCACCACAAGAACCAATTACAAAACGATTTGTGTCTCAGTTAACAGAACCAATTGAAGCAAAACAAGCCATTAAGCATCTTAAAGAAGAGTACCCTACAGGTACATTGATTAAGTTAATCTTCGTAGGCGAACGTACGGAACAACCTGTGCTTGCAAACCTCATTCGACAGTTTGATGTAGAAGTGAATATCGTGCAAGGAAATATTTCACACACGCATGGAGGGGCATACGGAACGCTTATCCTTCAATTAGATGGAGATGCGGCAATGATTCAACAAGCGATACAATTTTTACATGATGAGGATGTACAGACTGAGGTGATTGACAATGATTGAAAATTTACTGCCACACGTAGACTGGCTCATCATGTGGAATAAAACGTTAGAAACGATTTATATGACCCTAGTGTCCACGTTTTTCACTTTTGTCATCGGACTAGCCCTTGGTGTAGCTTTATTTCTAACGGCACCTGGTCAACTTTGGGCAAACAAAGTATTTTATACAGTAACCAATGCATTTGTGAATATATTCAGGTCGATTCCATTTATCATTTTGATCATCTTATTAATACCAATTACAAGTATGGTACTCGGCTCAATCCGGGGCCCGAATGCAGCGTTGCCAGCACTCGTAATCGGGGCCGCACCGTTTTATGCGAGAATGGTTCTAATCGCTTTACAGGAAATCGATAAGGGCGTCATCGAGGCTGCGAAGTCGATGGGCGCGAAGACAAAAACGATTATCTTTAAAGTGTTGCTGCCAGAGTCAATGCCGGCTCTAATTTCTGGAATTACCGTGACTGCAATTGCACTCGTAGGGTATACAGCGATGGCAGGCATTATTGGTGCAGGTGGTTTAGGGACACTTGCCTTCCAAGATGGCTTCCAACGAAACCGTGGAGACGTAACATTTGTCTCAACAATTTTGATCTTAATTGTTGTATTTGCGATTCAGTTTATCGGGGACCGTTTGGTTACCAAAGCAGATAAAAGATAATGGTTTTACCAGGCTGAGCCTGTCATATAGAAATAGATTTTATTAAAAGGGGAGAGAATTGATTATGAAGAAGCTAGTAATCGCTATTTTGGTATCATCGGTAGTCCTTGTTTTAGGCGCATGTGGAAAAGATTTAAGCATTGCAGACGATAAACTTGTGATTGGCGCTTCCACAAACCCACATGAAATCATTTTAGAAAAAGTAAAACCAATTTTAGCTGAGCAAGGCATTGAATTGGTCATTGAGCCGTATACAGAATATGTATTGCCGAATAAAGACCTTGAATCAGGGGAAATTGATGCAAACTATTTCCAACATATCCCTTACTTCGAATCTCAAATTGAAGATCACGATTATAAATTTGAAAATGCAGGTGCGATTCATATCGAACCAATTGGATTGTACTCAAAAAAATATGGTTCAATTGAGGAATTACCTGAAGGTGCAGAAATTCTGATCAGTAACTCTGTCGCTGACCACGGACGTGTACTTGCAATGCTCGAAGAACAAGGGTTAATAACACTTGAAGAAGGCGTTGAAAAAACCAAAGCAGAAGTGAAGGATATTGTCGACAATCCTAAAAATCTTACGTTTGCAGCAGATTACGAAGCAGCACTTATGCCACAACTTTATAAAAATGATGAAGGTGATGCATTGCTGATTAACTCAAACTATGCACTAGATGCCGGGTTAAACCCACTTGAAGATTCGATTGCGATTGAAGCGTCAGATTCACCTTACGTAAATATAATTGCAGTAAGAGAAGGTGACAAAAACCACAAAGTGATTCAAGCACTCGTAGAGGCATTAAAGTCGAAAGAAATTCAAGATTTCATCTTAGAAGAGTGGAGCAGTTCTGTTGTTCCAGT
>JARIDM010000097.1 GCA_029263945.1 Sporosarcina sp. | reverse complement strand
AGGTTGAGGTCTTGTCCACAAAGTACGGGGCAAGGAGCAAGTTCTTAATACTCGCGTCTTCCTCGTATGCTTGACTAATTTTATTCAAGAATGCTGCACGAATAATACAACCTCCACGGAAAATGAGTGCAATGTCTTTTAAAGGTAACTGCCAACCCTCTTTTTCTGAAGTGACTTTATACTGTGTAAAACCTTGCGCGTATGCACAAATCTTGCCCATATACAAAGCCTGTTTCACATACTCTACCCATTCATCACGGTCGAGTACTGTCTGAGATGGTTCAGGTCCTTTTAAAACCGTTGATGCTTGCACACGTTCTTCCTTCATATGCGATAAATAGCGTGCAAATAATGATTCTGTAATCATTGAAACAGGTACGCCGTTGTCGATGGCTTCTATACTCGTCCATTTTCCTGTGCCGTTTTGAGCGGCTTTATCGAGGATGACATCAACAAGGGGTAAGCCTGTCTCATCATCTTTCTTCTTCAATATATTCGCTGTAATTTCGATCAAATAGCTCTTTAATTCGCCTTTATTCCACGTTTCAAAAATACTTGCGATTTCTTCAATTGGAATGGCGAGTCTTTCTCTTAAAAATGTATACACTTCTGCAATCAGCTGCATATCAGCATACTCTATCCCATTATGTACCGTCTTCACAAAATGACCTGCTCCTTTTGGCCCCATATAAACGCAACACGGTTCACCATCAACTTGAGCAGCAATTTTCGTTAAAATAGGCGCAACTTCTTCGTAAACAGATTGATCGCCACCTGGCATAATTGAAGGTCCTTTTAATGCGCCTTCTTCTCCACCAGATATTCCTAGCCCTAAAAAATTTATACCGATTGGCTTTAATGCTTCATAGCGGCGCGCGGTATCTTTATAAAAAGAATTTCCACCATCCATGATCATGTCCCCTTTTTCAAGGTACGGCATAAGCATTTTAATTACGTTATCCACAACTTCACCAGCCGTTACCATTAAGAAAATCTTTCGAGGTGCTTGTAAAGATTGAACAAAGTCTTCCACTGAATAGTAAGGTGTCAGGCCTTTACTTGTTGGTTTCGCCATTAGTTGATCGGTTAAATTACGTGTGTAATTATAAACCGCAACTTTTTCACCTTTACTTGCCATGTTCAATGCAATGCTGCTACCCATGACCCCTAAACCAAGTACACCAATTGTATGTTTCATCTGTCATCTTCCTTTTTTAGACAACCACACTTAATAATAGGACGAATACCAAGCCCATTACTGAGATAATTGTCTCTAATAATGTCCACGTTGCAAATGTCTCTTTCAGTGTTAAGCCGAAAAACTCTTTGAACATCCAAAAACCAGCGTCATTCACATGAGAGGCAATTAAACTACCTGCACCTGTTGCAAGAACGACCAAGGCTAAATTCACATCTGATGTGCCAAGCAATGGAATGACAAGACCTGCAGTTGTTAATGCAGCAACCGTTGCTGATCCTAAAGAAATTCTTAAAATAGCCGCGATAATCCATGCGAGTAAAATCGGGGACATCGAACTTCCACTAAAGATTTCTGCAACAAAGTCACCAACACCACCGTCGATGAGTACTTGTTTAAAAGCACCGCCACCCCCGATGATTAAGAGCATCATTCCGATGTTTGCGATGGCAATAGAACAAGAATTCATGACCGCTTTCATCGGAATTTTGCGTTTGATGCCCATTGTATAAATTGCGAGTAATAAGGACAATAACATCGCTGTAGATGCATTCCCGATAAAGCTCACAATGTCGATCGCCATATTATCTTCGATGTGTAATGTTTTTTGAAGCATTGTCACAATCGTGGCCATAGACATTAAAATCACAGGGAACATTGCGGTAAATACACTAATGCCAAAACCAGGTGTGTCTTCAATTGCAAATGTTTTTTGTTCACCTAAAGACTCGATATCCCCTACACGGTTAAACGAATCTGGGACAAGTTTTTTTGCAAGTTTCGTAAACAAGGGACCTGCAATGATCACTGTAGGAATGGCGATGATAAATCCGTATAGCAATACTTCCCCGATATTGGCACCATATTCTCCCGCAATTACAGTCGGTCCTGGATGAGGTGGTAAAAATCCGTGCGTAACTGATAATGCAGCAGCCATTGGAATTCCTAAGTAAAGAATCGATACTTTCAATTGTCTAGCAATCGTGAAGACAATTGGAATTAATAGCACCAATCCAACTTCAAAGAACAAGGCAATCCCGATGATGAACGAAGCAACAACAACTGCCCATTGAATATTCTTTTCACCAAACTTGTCAATGAGTGTCATTGCAATACGCTGTGCACCGCCTGCATCTGCAATTAACTTTCCTAACATCGCACCAAGTCCAAAAATTAATGCTAAATGGCCAAGTGTGCCCCCTAAACCTACTTCAATAGAAGTTACGATACTATCTAATGGCATCCCTAACGCTAGTGCCACACCAAACGATACAATAATTAAAGAAACAAACGTATTTAATTTTAAGCCCATAATTAACAGAAGCAGTGCTAAAATTCCTAACGCAACGATAAATAACGGCATGACTAATTCCCCCAATAAAGTTTTATTTTTTAATAAGCTTTCGTTGATATGTAGCAATTTTTGTATACTCTGGTTCTAAAACTCTAGCCAAGTCAATGAAGATTGGCGTGAGTTCCCTGTATTCTTTCACAGCTGGTGCAACAGGTTTATGTTCATGTGTACTGCCAATCATTTCTGAAACAACATCGAAAGATTCAACTTTTCCTATGGCATATAGTCCTAAAATACACGCACCAAGACAGGAACTTTCGTAACTCTCTGGAACAGTTACTTCTAAGTCGAAAATATCTGCCATCATTTGTCGCCAAATGGCTGATTTTGCAAAGCCACC
The DNA here is from genome assembly GCA_029263945.1 of Sporosarcina sp. Lineage (GTDB taxonomy): Bacteria > Bacillota > Bacilli > Bacillales_A > Planococcaceae > Sporosarcina. The sequence goes on along the minus strand of JARIDM010000097.1, from coordinate 787 downwards.
TGTTGCTTGTATTCGTTTGACAGGGTCATCCATCACTTCGGTCAGTGCTAAAAATACCGTGTATAAATTGTAAATAACCCCTTCTAACGCAGCACGAATCATATGTTCTTTCTTATGTGCCATTGTGAGCCCGAAGAATGAGCCGCGTGCATCTGCGTTCCAAATCGGTGCACGTTCCCCCGCAAGATACGGATGAAATAGCAACCCATCTGAACCAGGTCGAACACGTTCTGCAATTTGTGTTAAGACATCATATGGATCGATTCCAAGTCTTTTAGCAGTCTCGACTTCTGAGGAAGCCAACTCATCTCTTATCCATCTTAAAATCATGCCCCCATTATTAACTGGTCCCCCAATTACCCAATGATTTTCAGTTAAGGCATAACAAAAGATGCGACCTTTCTCATCTGTTTGAGGACGGTCTATCACTGTCCGAATCGCACCACTTGTACCGATTGTGACTGCAACTTCTCCTTTACCAATCGCATTCACACCGATATTCGAAAGCACACCATCACTTGCACCAATCACAAATGTAGTATCTCGTGAAATGCCTAATTTTTTTGCAATGTCAGGATGAAAATTTTTATAGGTTTGTGTGGTAGGCACAAGCGTCGACAATTGTTCACGCGTAACCCCAGCAACTGCTAACGCTTCTTCGTCCCAATCTAATTTTTCAAGATGCATCATACCCATCGCTGACGCAATCGAATGATCCACGACATAGCAATCAAAGAATTTTTTAAAGATGTATTCTTTAATGCCAATATACTTTTTAGCTTTGCGT
>JARIDM010000269.1 GCA_029263945.1 Sporosarcina sp. | reverse complement strand
CTGGTCGTTCATCATCTCCACCAATTCGAATGGCGCCGTACTTACTAATTGCAAGTGCAAATAAGAAAATAATAATAAGAAATACTGCTAATAGAAAAAACCAACCAAAATTTTTCGTCGTAAAATCATACAAACGATCTGCAACTGCTCCGAATTCTTCTGGTATAAGCGATCCGATAACGACTAAAATGAAAACAACTGTTGCCGATATGAAAAAAACGGGATTACGCCAAAACTTCGTATCCAAAAATGACCGACTCCTATATTTATTTTTCGAGTACATTTCATAAAATACTATGTATTAAATTAACCAGATCTATGAAAATGACTCTATTCGTTGATAGTTAAATACCCTAAACCAATTCAATCCAAACTGCAAATGCATTTTCTTCAAGAAGAATACCTTAGCAAGGCTGATTTCATCTACCTCATACATACTTTTAGATACGATTACAGAAATTAATTGTCACTAAAAATGAGCCTTTTCGCTCATACGCTTTAGCCAAAATATTCCTATCTAAGCATCCACGGATATCAAATAGAAAACCAGCTTTTAGTCTATTTCAATGACGTTACTAACTTTTGATCCTTTGGAAGTCCCATACCCACTAAACCAATAATCGGTAAAAACGAGATAACGATCATCGTTTGATAGACACCAATGCCATCCATTAAAATGCCGATGACAACCGAACCAATTGCCCCCATTCCAAAAGCAAGACCGACCGTTAAACCTGCCATTGTTCCAATTTTACTCGGCACAAGTTCTTGTGCGTAGACAACGGTGACTGAGAAACTAAGCATAATCAAAAACCCAATCAAGCTTAATAAAAGGAGCACAGCCCATAAAGGCACATAAGGTAATAATATGCAGAGTGGGATCGGCATCGCTAAGGACAACACAATTACCTTTTTGCGTCCTATTCGGTCAGCCAACGGTCCGCCAAAGAATGTACCTACTGCGCCTAGTGCTAAGAAGACAAAAATGAACATTTGTCCTCTAGGAATCGATAGCCCATATGCTTCTATTAAATGAAAGACATAAAAGTTCGTAATACTGATTACATAAAATGAACGTGCAAAAATAATAAATAAAAGCAGCATAAGTGCCATGCCGATTTGTTTCTTTGTTAAATTCTCTATCGTTGAAACCATAACGCGATTACTAGCATTAAGTTTCTCTTGAATTAACTGCGCTTTATACCAAGCCGATATTTTTAATAAGATAACAATCGCGAGACCCGCAACCAAAATGAATAAGGCAGCACCACGTTGACCAAATGGAACTAAAATAAAAGCACTAATCAAAGGCGCTAAAGCTTGTCCAGTATTCCCACCCACTTGATAAATAGATTGTGACAATCCTCTTTTAGTGCCTGCAGCCATATATGACACCCGCGAACCTTCGGGATGAAATACAGCAGACCCAAATCCTAGGAACACAACAAAAATAAGAAGCATCCAATAGGAAGGCGCAAATGCGAGGCCTGCAATCCCAACAAGCGAAAATGTCATACCAATTGGCAATGCGTATGGTTTGGGCTTTTTGTCACTCAAATAACCGACAACTGGTTGTAAAACGGACGCGACCATATTGAGCGCAAATGCGATTAACCCTAATTGGGTAAACGTCAAGTTCATACTTTCCTCTAGTATAGGGAACATGGCAGGAATAACCGCCTGCAAGGAATCATTTAATAAATGCACGCCCCCAATTGCAAACATAATTGGATAAACAGGACTCCCGAGGGTAGATGTTCCATTAGACTTCATAGCTGACATTCACTTCTTTCTTGTCACAATTTCCTTCTATAATTAAGTCATTTTTAAAATGACATGAATCTGACTAATTTATGTAGTATACCTTAATTTTCGCTAAAGTTGGATTCGTTTGTTTTTTAAAATCACAAATTAAGCTTTTTCAACATCTATTGCGTATACTGAACTTATCAATTCATTCGATTGGGGAGATCATTTATGAAAGAAGATATGTATTGTGATGTTGAGACAGGAATTTGTGGTCCTACTGATGAAAGCTCACCTGTAAGTGGGTTCATTGATTTATCTGCTCAAGCAAATAAGTCAGAATCAGTTAACGTTGATACAGAAAAAGATAAAACCGAAAAGCGTTAACACAATTCCCTTAACCCTAAGTATGCACTCATTTTAAAATGCTGAGACAATTTTTTGTCCCAGCATTTTTTAAATCATTCATCTAGTAGGCGTCCAAATGCGCTGTACAATTAAATAATTCACAGTGGTTCCCCATCTCTTCTAACTTAACGATTGTTAAAGACGTATTTCCTACTTTGTCTTTTTTAATTTTCACATCATCCATAAGTTCACTCATCAATGTTCTAATGAAGCTTCCATGACTCACAACCAATACCCTTTCCCCCAGATGCTTTGTTTTTATTTCCTCAATAAATGTCATTCCACGTTCAATAACATCCATTTCAGATTCGGCACCCAAATCGACTTTTTGCCATGAAGTACCCCACTTATCAATGCGCTCTGCTAACGTCGTTCCCTCTGCTTGTCCTCCACCCGTTTCTCTTAAACGATTATCCAAATATAGTTTAATCGGTTGTTTTCGATTGGCGATCACTTCTGCTGTTTTCTGTGCTCTTAGAAGCGGACTTGAATAAATCACATCCCATTTTTCATGCTCAAGTCTATTTGCAATCTGTTCTGCCATTTGAAGGCCTTCTTCATTTAGCGGAATATCTGTATTTCCTTGTGAACGTCCTTCTTTATTCCACTCGGTCACGCCGTGTCTAATAAAACCGATTGTCGTCATTTTACATCCATCCTTTTAAAGTGCTTTTCTCAGTATACTCATTTAAACGAGTCTATGTATAACAATTCACACAAAAATAAAGAGACTAATGAGTATTAGCCTCTTTAGAACCAGTCATTTAAGATGAAACAGGTACAACAGGATCTTTGTTTTTCTTTTTCTCTGTTCCAGCAACGACAACTGCTGCAGATGCATCTCCAACAATATTGACCGAAGTGCGCATCATATCCAAAATACGGTCAATTCCAGCAATTAAAGCAATCCCTTCAAGTGGCATATTGACGGATGATAACACCATCGCCAACATGATCATCCCTGCTCCAGGTACACCTGCTGTACCAATAGAAGCAAGCACGGTAGTCAATACGACAGTTAATAATTGAAGGAACGTTAATTCTAAACTATAAAACTGTGCAATAAAAATAACTGCTACGCCCTGATAAATCGCTGTACCATCCATATTAATTGTTGCACCTAATGGTAATACGAAACTTGAGATTCGGTTTGGCACACCAAGATTTTCATTCACGTTTTTAATTGTGACAGGTAAAGTTCCAGCGCTACTCGCCGTACTAAAAGCAACAAGTGCAGCCGGAAAAATCCCTTTAAAGAAGTGCACTGGACTCATACCTGATGACAGTTTTACTGCCGTCGAATAAACAACGATTGCATGTATTACACAAGCGATGTACACCGCTAGAACCACTTTTAACAGTGGGAGCAATACAGATAACCCATATTGACCCACAACTGGTGCTAATAATCCTAGGATTCCAATTGGGGCAACTTTCATAATAATACCCGTAATTTTGTACATCACTTCTGCAAAGCCTTCAAAAAGCCTATAAACTGGCTGTGCCTTTTCCCCCACAAATGTAATCCCTAAGCCGATAAACAAGGCGAAGAATATAATTTGCAAGATATTTCCTTCTGCTAAAGCTGTAAAGGGATTCTCAGGAATAATATTGAGCAAAGTTGTAATGGTGCTTTGTTGCTCTTGCATCGCCACTTCTGGTATTTCTAATCCTTCTGTAGAAATCTCTACGCCTTTTCCAGGTGAGATTGCAAATGCAACTGCTAAACCAATTGTTATCGCAATAGCAGTTGTCCCTAGATAATACACAATCGTCTTCAAGCCCATGGTACCGAGTTGCTTCGGATCTGATGAACTTGCTACACCAACAACAAGTGTTGATAAAATAAGTGGGGCAATAATAAATTTAATAAGACGTAAAAACAAATCCCCAAGTGGTTTTAGAAAATCTATTGAACTCCCGAAAACACTTCCTAAAATAATAGCTAAAACAAATGCTATGAAGATTTGTGTCACTAAATTAAACTTGAATTTCATTTCGCCTACCCCTTTCCTGTTTATATATATTTATACTAGTTAACTCTATCATATCTTATAGATTCTATAAACATGATTAATATTGGAATGCAAAAATGCTTTTGTAAGCATAAGCTACAAAAGCATCAATCAACAATTTTATTAAACCCAGCGCCCTACGATTGGATAGCGGTACATCTCATCATTTAAAGCTTTTACAATACCAATAATCGGTACGACAATCCACATAATACCAAAACCAATGGCAAACGGAATACCAATTAAGATAAAGGATAACGCAATTGAAATAGACAGTAATACGCCAATAACCAATTGCCATAAAACAGCTTGAATCGCAGTATTTTTAACTTCTTCTTCATCACTTACTAAAAACAAAAGAACTGGTACTAAATATGGTGCGAAAAAAGCACTCGCATGTATTAATATTTTCATCCCTTTAGTTTGCATAAAAAATCCTCCATTCACTTTAAGTATCTTATTATACGGATGAAAAATAGAAAGGATTCATTTACATATTATTCCCAGTATTGAACTGCATCAACAAAGGATGCTAACGATACCATTCCTTTTTGTAATTTCGGTGGACAGGATTTATTATATTGTTTAATTTTATCATTTACAATTGTGAGCCTACTTTCTAGCGCACGCTCGATAAAAGTAGATTGACGCTGAATGAGTTCAACCAGCTCATCTCGGATTTCATGTTGTAGCTCTAGCCAGATGGGTTTATACCCAGCATCTTTTGCAATCCGCTGAAAGTGCTGAAATGTATCCCCTGATAGGTAGTCTTGTGACAACGGTTTACCCGCTCCTTGAAGATGATCGATTTTTCCTTTACTTGGATCATTATTCAGCATGTCACCAATTAGGTCCTGATAAGGGGGTGGATTCAATTTGTCTTCATTCACTTGGCACCATCTCCCTTACTCTAGTTTTGTGATGTGCTCATTTCCAGTTGTATAGTCAAGTTTCATCTGTTCGAGTTCAAGTTTCATTTTTTCAGTTTCCATAATGAAATTCTGTTGTTTTAGTTTTTCTAATTCAATTTCTTCATGGACAATTTCTGATTTTAGTCTCATCATTCTTCGCTTATGATCTGTAATAATTGCTGTGATGGGTATGGACATCACAATTCCAACAATAACGATTCCTTCTATCATACTAATCCCCCCTCACTATCAATTAGTTGAAACTTTTATGATTTCTGCCCAAAGGCTTTTGGCATGACTACTCCAACAACTTCACCTGTCGCGCAAAGGATGTCTTCCGCATAAACTTCTACGTATACTTTCCATTTCTTCGGATGAATTTCCTCAACTTTTCCTACAGCTTTTAACGGCTTTCCTTGCGGCGTTGGTTTTAAATAGTTCACATTTAATGAGGCTGTCACAAATCTTGGTACCGTTTCCCCACTACCTGGCTCATGACCGTTTTTCCGATGCAGCGCAAGCGCAGCTGAACCAGTGCCGTGGCAATCTACCAATGAGGCAATTACCCCCCCGTAAACAAACCCAGGTATTGCAATATGTTTTTCAGCTGGTTCATAATAAGTAACTGTTTCCTCACCATTCCACCCCGTACGAAAATGATAGCCGTCTTTGTTTAATCGCCCGCATCCAAAACACCATGCAAAGTCATCTGCATACTCATCTTGAATTGCGTACTTCACTTCTTTGTCCATTCCCCGTACCCCCATTCAATTAATAACGGTCTCATAATCATTATAACATTCAGACTACATTTCGCACTGTAAAAGAAGTTCAATAGGATTAGTCAGAAGCATAAGTAATTCAATGCGTTGTTGCGTATACTATAAAAAGAAGATTCAGGAGGCATAAAAGATGAAGATCAGGGCATTCCTTTTAATCATCCTAATGGTTGCTGGTACGTATGCTATGATTCAATCCATTCAAGATAACGAGAAAAAAGCATTTGCAGCGCTTTTAAATGCTATGCACGAACCGTTTAATTCAATCGTTTTTTCAAGGCCCTCTCCTTCTGGTAAAGGAGAAGAAACTTGGATTGTGGATGAAGCGCATGAAATTGAAGCCCTCTTAACCTTTCTAGAAAATGTTCAAGTCCGTAAACTATCGGCAGAAGAGATTAACCCTGATGATGATATCAACGATTTTAGCATTAGCTTAAAAGATGCTGAAGGTAAACTTATTAGCATCATGATTCATGAAGAGTTAATTATACAAAACGATTTATTGTATTATCAAGTTGTTGATGAACCGCTAGATATTGAATGGCTCGTTCAGTTTTTCCTTCACAATCAATTGTAATAACCTGATTAGGGCAAGTTTCGTACTTGCTCTTTTTCAGTTATACTGGAAATGAGAACAACAAAGGAGTTTGAATCATGGAGCCTGAAAATATAGAAGAACAAGTCATACAAAAATATCAAGAAGATGAAAAAGTAATGATTCACTTATTCATTCAATGGTGCTTGAATCATGACCTTAACCCTACTGAATTATATGCACGTGCCTACCCCGACCAAGGTAAAAACTTTTCATTACAGCAAGCCATTCAGGATCACGAAAATGAAGAACCTATGGAAATTACCCATGAAACTATGATGGACATCCTTCAATTATTCGAAAACTTTGAGCTCGCTTTTGTCCTGTCAGAAGAAATACAGCGACTTAAAAAACCACGGACGTAAAGGTATTATAGTTTGAAGCCACCCACTTTAATTATCTGAATGTTATCAGTTAAGTGATTTCTTTTACTTTAAGTTTATTCTGCTATATACTACTAATTAGTTCGACAACCGTAATATAATGTGATTTAGATACATAAAGGGAGAGATGGATTTGGTTAAGAGTATGCCACTACGTTCAGAAGTTAATATCGAAGAAACATGGAATTTAGAAGATTTATTTAAAACAGAAGCTGATTATAATACTGCCGTTCTCGAATTAGAACAAATGGTCAATGCTTTTGAAGTTAAATTCAAAGAGAAGATTACTGATGCTGCTACTGCAATTGAGGCACTCAAAGGGTATGAAGCGATCTATGCAAAGTTAGTCCCTGTCGGCACATACACGAGCTTGGCTTATAGTACAGACCAAACAAACGACGAAGCACAAATGCGCGCAAGTAAATACAGTTCAATTTCAGCTAAAATTAGTAGTAAATTATCGTTTGTCGATAGTGAACTTTCAGCACTTCCTGTTGACGTTTTAGAAGACGCGATGAACAGTTCCGCCGATTTCAAGAACTATTTAGAGAAATTAATTCTTCAAAAAGAGTACCAGTTACATCCTGAAGTTGAAAAAATGTTAGCAGCATTTTCTTCAACATTCGAAGGCCCATATGACTTATACAACACAACAAAAATGGTCGATATGGCGTTTGATGATTTTGACGTAAACGGCAAAAAGTACCCACTAAGCTATGTTTCTTTTGAAGGTGATTGGGAGTCTGAACCTGATACAGATAAGCGACGCGCAGCATTTGAAGCATTCTCTGCTAAATTAAAAGACTATCAACATACAACGGCTAAAACGTATGATATGCATTTACAAACTGAAAAAACGACGTCAGATATTCGTGGTTATGAGAACATTTTTGACTACCTATTGTTTAATCAAGAAGTCGATAAATCAATGCATGATCGACAAATTGATTTAATCACTGAAGAACTTGCACCGCATATGCGCAAATATGCGAAGCTACTTCAAAAAATTCACGGGCTAGATAAGATGACTTTTGCTGATTTGAAAATCCCGATTGACCCATCTTATGAACCGAAAATTACAATTGAAGAATCCAAGAAATACATTGATGATGCACTTTCAATTATGGGCGATGATTATATTCATATGGTCAATCGTTCATACGAAGAGCGTTGGACGGACTTTGCGCAAAATAAAGGAAAATCAACTGGTGCATTTTGTTCAAGCCCACACGGCTATCACCCATATATTTTAATCTCATGGACTGGGAGCATGGAAGACGTGTTTGTACTTGCACATGAACTAGGACATGCGGGACATTTCTATAATGCAAACCGCGCACAGAACGTCTTCAACGCACGTCCTTCAACATACTTTATCGAAGCACCGTCAACGATGAATGAAATGCTCGTTGCCAATCATTTACTGAAGAATTCCGATGACCCGAAATTTAAACGTTGGGTGATTTCTTCAATTGTTTCACGTACGTATTACCACAACTTTGTCACGCACTTACTCGAAGCTGCCTACCAACGTAAAGTTTATGAACGTGTTGATGCAGGTGGAAATGTAAACGCCACTGTGTTAAATGAACTTAAACGTGGTGTCCTTGAAGATTTCTGGGGTGACGACGTAGAAATTAATGAAGGCGCTGAACTTACATGGATGCGTCAACCACACTATTATATGGGCTTATACCCATACACATATAGTGCTGGTCTAACGATTTCCACTCAAGTATCAAAACGTGTGCTCGAAGAAGGTCAACCAGCTGTCGATGAGTGGTTAGAAGTACTCAAAGCGGGCGGCACCAAGTCCCCTGCTGAACTTTCAAAAATGGCGGGTGTTGACATCACAACCGACAAACCACTTCGCGATACAATTGCGTATATCGGTGAACTCATCGATGAGCTTGTATCATTAACTGAAGAGATTGAAGCGGCGGAGAAATAATCGCTTTGAAAGAAACTGGGATGCAAATCGTATATGATTTGCGTCCCAGTTTTTGAATGAAGTTCAAATGATCTTTTGCCTCCGTCTCTATCTATTTTTAATATTTACAGAATTTTTAACTTTTTAGATGATTAAATGATTCATCAATGATATGCTATTCTTAAGAAAAAACTTATATAGCTTATGCCGTTAACGGGCCAATTTGTTGCAATTAAGGAACTATTTACTATCTCTTGCCGTCTTGTTTCACAAGAATTCACAGTGTGAATGGAGAGAAAATTATGTGGGTAATATTCAGTCTTATCGCAATAATAGCAACTTGTATAAATCTTTATATGTATGGAACTGGAAAAGATTATAAATTGGCGATGGCAATGGGAATATCATTTACAGCACTAACACTTGTTGCAGGGTACAGTATGGTGTCCGATTGGGTAGAGGTGGAGGATTGGTCTGCATTATTAGACGTAGTACCTACGATGGAAATAGCTTTATGGGTTTTGACGATTATATCGATATTATTAAATATATCTCCTATACTCTTAGAATTAAAAAACAAGAAGTAACTATTGCGTTGATTTTTGTTTGCATCTATCGGGGGCGATTCTTGAATAAGAATTTGCACCCTTTTCAGTTACAGAACCCTTATATACAGTATACAAAGGAGTGAAAATATGGAGATCTTGCAATTTATCTTTTTCTACATGGGATGGCTTTTCATGCCTATCTGGTGCATTATATTTTGTTTGAATTTGGTTTCGATATTGAAAAAGGTAAAACACGAAGAAAAAACTACGGCCAATACAGTTTGGCTTATCATATCGTTTACTATTATTATGTGGAGCATTGCATGGCTAGCAGTAGGCTTTAATTAAACGGGGGAAATTCTTGAAGAAGAATTTGCCCCTTTTCAGTTACAGGGCCATTTACTACAATAAAATTCCGTTATTTTTGAAACCATTACCAATAGATATCGTCTGACTTATGAATGAACAATAGCCCGAATATTAAAAATGGGTTGGAGGGATTAAATTGAGACAGATTTTACTATTGGTTACTTTAGTATTTTTATTGAGTGGCTGTGTGGATGGGGACAAAAGTAGTTTTTCAGGAAGTGGAGATAACTGGGATGTTTCTTATGAAGCAGTAGTTACAAACGAAGTTGAACAACAAACTGCCGGGAAAATCAAGTATATAGGAGATAACAAAGCTCCAGAAACGTTAGACTATACAATCAAATATAACAATTTAGGTCAAGGAAGTAGCGGAGAAAAAAGACCATTGAAATTTGGAGCTTTTAAATTTAAAGATGTAACTTGTGGAAACTGCGAAATCATCCAAAAGGATGATGAAATTGAAGTGGAAATAATGTGGGAAGGAAAAAAAGAGAAGTTAATATTAACAACTGATAAATGATGGACTTTTAAACAGAAAATACACCAATCAAAGTTACTATTTTTTATCAAATATCATCACGAATTGGTATTTCCATTAATCGAGTGCGATCCTTAAATAAGGATCTTGCCCTTTTTCATTAAATGGGTCTTTCAGAAAGGTTGCTGTGATATGGATAAACAAAAAAGGTTTGATGATGTCCCAGCAGGTGAAAGTATTAGTTATGAACATTTTTTATTTTACTTGGAACAAGGTAGGGAAATTGAATTTGTTTATCAAAAGAAAGAATATTTCATTTCGCATTCTTTAGAAGGAAGAGCTGTGTGGGTTGGTCAAAAAAGGGTGAGCGAATATTTTGATGGCCTTACTCAATATATAATTGATTATGTAAAAATAGATGGAATTACTTTAGCGGATCTAATTAAACGAAAAGAAATTAAGATTACTACTGTTTTTTAGTAAAAGGATGTAAACTTTAATCTTCGTTAATCGGGGGCGTTTGTAGCACAAGGTCTACTTGAAGTTATTTAGTAGATTCGAGTGGAAACCGGCGACTCCAGTTAGACAGGTGAAATGACATGTGAGCATAGCGAGTAGTCTGGTTCAACACCTCCCTTCCTAAACGCGTGTTGGTTGTAGCACAGATCAACGCTTTTCTTGAAGAATCCTGAAACCAGCTATATTTCTAGCAAGACATATCATCTATTCCCCATCAAATTACTTTATGTTTTTGATGATTGTTCTCATTACAACACCCAGTAAACTTCTATTTATGAAGATTATTGGGTTTTTTGGGTTCTTGAAAACTTAATTTCGGTCATTGATGAATAAAGAATTATGTAAAAGCCCATACTGCTAATAAATTCATTGCATAATAGAAAAGGAGCTTGTAAAAATGTATCTATCTGAAGCCTGGACAAAATATCTATCTGATAAAAGAATTGAAGGTTACTCTCCCCTCACATTAAAGATGTACGCTTATCAATATAATCTTTTACAGCGTCATGTAGGAGACTGCAAGATTACGACACTCACAAACGATCATTTCAAACAATATTTAATTGAAAAAGGAGCTCATTTAAAACCTGCTAGTTTAGGCCACCGAATACGGTTTATCAAGTCTTTTTTTAAATGGGCCCATGAAGAAGGCTTGCTCATGAAAAACCCAACAAGTAAATTAAAAGAACCGAAAACAGGACTACGCATTCCAAAGTTTCTAACCAAACATGAAATTGAACATCTACGAGAAGCTTGCCATTCTCCCATGGAAAAAGCTTTATTTGAATTTTTCTACTCCACTGGCTGTCGCATTGGTGAAGTGATGAAATTAGACAAGAGTGACATTAACTTTATAAGCAATTCCGTTATCGTACTTGGGAAAGGCAATAAAGAAAGAGAAGTTTATTTCAATGTTCGCTGCGGCATTTGGCTAAAAAAAT
>JARIDM010000085.1 GCA_029263945.1 Sporosarcina sp. | reverse complement strand
CCTTTCGATGGAGACGCTTTAAAATATGAAGATTAAAAAATGCTGTACTAGCCAATTGACTAGTACAGCATTTTTCTATTCTGACATCAATTTGACACGTTGTTGCGCAATCCAGACTTTCATGCGGTTATATAGGAGTAGTGAAAGCGTCATAATAATGAGCCCTTTCACGAAATTAAATGGTAATATTCCAAGTACAATCATTGTATACAGTGCATCTCCCGTAACTGGTGGCGCACCTAAAAAGTACGTATATGCAGGTAAAAACACAAAATAGTTTAAGACACTCATACCAACTGCCATCGCTATTGTCCCAGCAATCAAACCAGTTCTCAAACCTTTTTTCGTTCTAAACTTATTAAAGATCAAGTAAACAGGCATGATAAATAATAATCCTGTCACAAAGTTCGCAATTTCACCAACTGGCACTCCAGTTGGACTACCACTTAACAACCAATGTAAAATATTTTTAATGAGTTCAACTGCAATTCCAGCAATCGGTCCCATTGTCATGACAGCAAGAACCGCTGGCACCTCGCCAAAGTCAAACTTTAAAAACCCTGGAAGTGCAGGTAACGGAAAGTTAAACTGCATTAACACAGTCCCAATACTCGCAAGCATTGCAATGACCACCATTTTACGTAGCTTTTTGTTATTCATTTGTTCCTCTCTCCTTATCCGATTCACTTCATAAGAGGAAAGGGCTTTCGCTATTTATGTCTACAAAAAAACCCAAAAGCTAAATAAGCTTTCGGGAGTGTATGATTTAGTATCGTACTAGAGTTAAATTACAAACTCTAAACATACTAAAATAAGCGCTCTTTTTTGTAAAATTAAAAACACAAAATAGACGTCTGCACCTTCACCTTCTCCCATCCAGACTATACTGTCGGCTCTAGAGTCTCACTAGAATCAGCTGTTAAGCTCGCGGGCTATAGAAGTTAACCTTCCTTACCGCCGGTCGGGAATTACACCCTGCCCCGAAGATGAATCACTATTAAATTTTCTTACATCTTTAATATACAATAAAAAAAACACTTTGTAAACTGTCCTGTTTACAAAGTGTTAATCAATAGCGAGTGTGAGTGGGTTCACTGCGACAGGCTTTGGTAAAGGTTTCATTAAATCATATCGATCAAAACTTTCTTGAACAATATTTTTAAGTTGTACTTGTTTTCCGTTAGTTTCAGCCGTCAACATGAAGCCTTCTATCATTGCAAGCGCCTCTTCATGGGGCATTTCTTGTAAATCTAATGCTTCCTGAAAGGTAACCGTTACTAGGTCGTCACTTGCATGAGCTTTATAGGTAACCCCTTCTGGAACTAACTCTTCTACCAAATCATTTGGACGTTCCTTCATCCCTAATAAAGCTTGATTGAGCGTTTCATAAACAGGCGCTTCTGGTACTGTAAGCAAATAAGTTTGACCTGACGGAAGTACTTGTTTATAAAAAGATTGGATGTCTTTTTCAGGCGACAGTTGAATTTGTTTCATCAGCTCATTTTCTTCAGTTGTTGCGTGATTTCCGAATTCATCCACAACTTTCCAACTTAAAAAATCCTGAAAAGTGGATTGAACTGCCTTTTTATATACACCGATGGTTGCTGATGATAAATCATAAACCTTCCCTTTTGGGAGCTGGTGTACGATATTTTCTTGCTTAACGCTTACTTTTCCTTGTAATGGATGATAAGCATCAAATCCCAAATTTTCTTCAGAAACGTGCTTGGCATATTGGTTATAGAGTTGAACACTGTTTGGTTCTTCTAGAAAATCATTCTGGATTTGGTCTTCTTGGATAAGAAAACTAACTGGAATCACAGTTTCACCGGAGACAAGTCCTATCCGAAAGAGTTTCGCACCTTTCAATTCATCAGCGAGTAAAACGTTTCCTTCATAAGCAGAAAAACGTGTAGCTTCTATTGCAACACTTTCTTCTTCATCTTCAAGATACGTATCGAACGCTTCTTGTACTTCAGCCGTCGCATCGTCTCTATCAATCGTCTTGAAGCTGGGTGTCTCTAAAGACTGTTCTTGTTGTACCTTACCTACTTTAAGCACTGTCGGTACAAGGAAACTTATGACAAGCATGGCAGCAAGTGCAATAATTGCTGGATACTTTTTAATCACTATTTTATGTTTCTTTTGCGTCTGTAATCGTGTATCTTCTTTTAATCCTGCTAAAATCTCTTCTTTTGAACGTTGGTCTTCTAAAGGAGGTAGTTCACTGAAAAGCTTTTTAATTTCTTTCTCATCCATCAACTTCCCCTCCTTCGATCTGCACGCTTGTTAATTTTTGTCTAAGCACCCTAATTGCCCTATGTTGTGTCGTTTTTACTTTGCCTTCTGACCAATCCAGTACGTCAGCTGTTTCAGCAATCGTCAGGTCATGCATAAAACGCATTTGAATGACTAATTTCTGATCACCCGTACATGTGTTAAGGGCTTTTAATAAGGATTGTTTTTTTTCGCTTAAGAGTAGAACTTCTTCAGGGGGAATCTCAGAAGCGGGTAATTCACTTTTTTCCCAGTCAAATTTGTCAAAGGCATACTTCCGCCTAACCGTTTGTTTCCTAAAGTGATCCATTGCGACGTTTTTAGCGATAGAAAAAAGCCATGTTTTTTCAGAACTTTTCCCTTCAAAATTTGCATATGCTTTCAAAACTCTAACATACACCTCGTGCATAAGATCTTCTGCTTGATCGCGGTTTCTCGTCAAATAGATAAGGAATTTGAACACATCCTGATGATATTCCTCATACAACCGATGAAAAACGGAGTCGTCCATATCATCCCCCCGTTCACTAGAGTAGTCGTTCTTAGGTATAAAAAGTTACAAGTTATTCAAAGGGAGTGTTACAGACATAATTGTTCCTTCTATTTCTCCACGTGAAGCCGTAATGAACCCACCATGCGAATCGATAATGTTTTTGGCAATAGAAAGACCTAAGCCTGTTCCCCCTTTGACCCGCGTTCTTGCTTTATCAGCTTTATAAAATCGTTCAAATATGAAAGGTAAGTCTTCTTCTGGTATACCGTGACCTGTATCAGATACCGTCAAATGACACAAATCTTGATAATTCTCCACTCGTAAGTGCACACTTCCACCAGCGGGCGTGTGTCGTATGGCATTATCTATTAGATTTGTAAATACCTGCTCAATACGATCCCCATCAAAATTAGCAAGAATTTCTTCTTGAGGAAACTCCACTTGTAGACTAACCTCATTGTCACGCGCTGTTTGTGTAAACTTATTCACAATTCGATTCATAAATGGAATGACGGATATTTCATCTTTATACAACGTCATATGACCCGACTCCATCCTAGCTAAGTCAAGTAAATCTGTAACTAATCGACCCATTCGCAATGATTCTTCATGAATAATTTGAATCATTTCATCTCGTTCTTCATCATTTGCAGTTACGCCATCTAAAATGGCTTCACTGTAGCCCTGAAGCATCGAAATAGGTGTCCGAAGTTCGTGTGAGACATTTGCAATGAAATCTGATCGAAGTTTATCTAATTGATGTTGAGCGGTCATATCTCGAAGTACAGCTACCGCACCACGAATGCCATTTTCACTATAAAGTGGACTAAAAGAAATGGCATAAAACTGGCCATTTAAAGTAAGTTCATCTTCAACCTCTTCTGAAAATGTAATTGTATGTTCCAACATATGCAGTAATTCTGGTGGGATTGGTTCGTCATTCGATTCATTTGCAAAATACCAATTTTGTAATAGTTTTTCCGCTTGGGGATTACTTAATAAAATGGTCCCATCGCGATTAAACGTTATGACGGCATCTGCCATTGAGGTTAATATACTTGATAATTGCTCTTTTTCTTGGTTTATTAATTCGACGTGATATTTTAATTGTCTACCCATCTGATTAAATGCCGTCGCAAGCTGTCCAATTTCATCACTCTGCAAAGAAGGTAAACGTGTGTCAAAATTTCCTTTTGATAATTCAAATGCCGCTTGACGCATCGTTCTTAATGGAGACGTTATTTTTGTTGATAAAAAAAACGCAAAAAACGTCGTTAATACAAATGCGATAAAGGCTGAAAGAAAGACAATATTAGTTGTTTTTTTCATTGTTGCTTGAATCGCATTTAAACTTTGATAAATATAAACAGTTCCAGCTACGCCTGATTTCGTTTCAAATGGATCCGCGAGCACGATATACTGTTCCATCACACCTTCTTTGGAAATAGAAGGCATCATAATTTCCTTCGTAACACTTTCACTGTGTCCTTGCTCGTCAGTTAATAGGGATGCAGAAAGAATTTTCTGTTCGATTCTTTTTTTGTTTAGTCCCATATGGTAAGAATCGCTCACAACACCTTCAGCATTCGTAATAAATGCGTTGGTTTCCTCATCCAAAATATCATGAATAATTAGCGGGATATTCACTTCCCCTTTATAATCCATCACAACATTTCCAATGATTGCAGCTTCTTTCCGAAGAGATTCCTCAGCTTGTTCCCGGTGAAAGTTCCCGAAAAACTCAAGGAGTAAAGCCGTTAAAATAAACAGAATAAAAGTAACGAGAAGCAAAATGGTTACCCACAGCTTCCCGACGATTGAATTCCATATTCGACTCATTCTACTGCCTCAAACTTGTAGCCAACTCCCCACACTGTCACAATCATTTTAGCAGAGCTTTCTGAGACGCGACTTAACTTTTCACGCAATCGCTTCACATGTGTATCGACTGTTCGAAGATCTCCAAAAAACTCATAATGCCATACTTCTTTTAGGAGTTGTTCTCTATCAAAAACTTTATCTGGTGACTTCGCTAAAAAATACAGTAATTCATATTCTTTTGGCGTTAAGTTCACCTCTTTGCCTTCTGCTGTCACACGATGTGCATCATGGTCTATTGTTAAATTCGGAAAAACAACAAGATCTTTTGATGTTGCAGCTGAAGTACCAGGGAAAGTTGATGATCTTCTCAAAATGGCTTTAATACGAAGAATAACTTCTCGTGGGCTAAATGGTTTAACTATGTAATCATCAGCACCTGATTCAAAACCCGTCACACGATCTGATTCTTCACCTTTTGCAGTAAGCATCATCACAGGTGTCATATTTTTTTGTTCTCTTAATTCTTTTAACACTTCAAGACCATCTTTTTCTGGCATCATCTGGTCTAATAATATACAACTATATTCGTTAGCTAATGCTTTCTCTAACGCTTCCGCCCCGTCGATTGCTTCATGAACCTCATACCCTTCACGCGTTAAGTACATACTTAACAGTCGGCGAATACGGTCCTCATCATCTACAACTAATATGGCTACCTTTTCTTCCATTAACCATTTCCCCCTCTGTATATTGCTTTCCCTATTGTACAAGTCTTTGGGATAAAAAGAAATTAAAAGACTGCATGAGATGTTTTATACATCCATGCAGCCCACTTAGTGTTTTATGCGTATGAATGAAGTCCTGCAAGTATCATATTCACTGCAATAAAGTTAAGCATAATAATGACGAATCCCAGTACTGCAAGCCAAGCTGACTTATTGCCTTCCCATCCTTTTGACAAACGTAGGTGTAGGAATGCAGCATAGAATAGCCATGTGATAAGTGCCCATACTTCTTTAGGATCCCATCCCCAGAACCTTGCCCATGCTTCATGTGCCCAAATCATTGCAAAGATTAACGCACCTAATGTAAAGATAGGGAAGCCGATTAATACAGCTCGATACCCGATTTCATCCATTAATTGTGAATTGGCTTTCTTCGCAAATGGTTTCAACATCGCAGCGATAGGTCTTCGTGTAATGAGCCGCAATAAAACATATAAAATTGTACCAACAATCACCGACCAAGTCGTTGTTGTTAATTTCTGCGCATCAACAATTGGCGGCATTTCAGCCAATGGTGTCATCGCACCTTCTGTTAATGATTCATATTCACTCATTCCAAATAAGGGTGGCATATGATAGGACACTTTTTCTACTTCTTGATTTTTATTTACAAATGTAAAGTCTGCTTCATATCCAACTGCTCTAAATCCGACAGTTGCGAGTATGAAACCGATGAAAAGAATAAGTGTGAAAAACACAGTTTCCAACCAAAATCTTTGGCGAGATTTTTTCGTTAAGTCAATATTTTTAACAAGTAGGATTAAACCAGCAATTGCAGAAATTGCTAAAATAGATTCACCCAAAATTGTTGTGATCACATGAACTGCCAACCATTTACTTTTTAATGCTGGGATAAGCGGCGCAACCTCAGTTGGGAACATCGTTGCATAACCAATAATAATAATTGCAATTGGTAATGCAAAGAGTCCGAGTGAAGGTGTTTTATATAAGTAGTAAAGCAAGATAAAGGCACCGACAAACATCATGCCCATTGCTGTCACTGCTTCAAACATATTACTAACAGGCGCATGTCCTGAGGCCATCCACCTTGTGATGAAATAACCTAAATGCGTAAGAAAACCAATAATTGTAATGGTAATTCCAATTGTTCCCGATCGGCTATTTTTGTACGATTGTTCAGATTTTGCTCCCTTAACCGCACCCCCAAAAAATAGGGTTGCAATTAGATAGGCTACAAATGAAATTAGCAGTAAATTTGAGCTTAATGCAGCAAGTTCCATTATTTAAAATCCCCTTCCCGGTCGTTTAAATCGGACTCAGTATCTTCACGGTCCACATAATCTGGTAAACCCGCATAGTCCTTCACCTGATTCATTTCTTTCTTCAACGAGAACCAGTTCTTATTCGTATGACTTGCAACCAACATTTCATTGCCTTCACCTTTTTGAATCCAGATTCTTCGGTGATTCCAATAGGAGCCCATTGTGACACCAATCATAAAGACAATCCCGCCTAAGAGCAGCAAGTACATCGTACG
>JARIDM010000072.1 GCA_029263945.1 Sporosarcina sp. | reverse complement strand
GGGCCGCAGCTTGAAAAAAGGACCTTTTGCAGACGAACATCTTTTAAATAAGGTAGAAGCGCAAAAAGGATCAGAAAAGAAACAAGTTATTAAAACTTGGTCAAGACGTTCTACTATTTTCCCGTCTTTCATCGGAATGACGATTGCAGTATATGACGGACGTAAACACGTTCCAGTCTATGTAACTGAAGATATGGTAGGTCACAAACTAGGTGAATTCGCACCAACACGTACGTTTAGAAATCATGGTGGCGACGATAAGAAAACAGGTCGTTAATTGAGAGGAGGTAATTCTAATGCAACAAGCAAAAGCTACTGCCAGCACAGTCCGTATTGCTCCTCGCAAAGTCCGTTTAGTCGTTGACCTTATTAGAGGCAAGAAAATCGGAGAAGCTATGGCAATTCTAAAACTGACACAAAGAGCTGCATCTCCAGTGGTAGAAAAAGTTCTAAATTCAGCCATTGCAAATGCTGAGCATAACTATGAAATGGACGTTGAGAACCTAATCGTTAGCGAAGTATTCGTTAATGAAGGGGCAACAATGAAACGTTTCCGTCCACGTGCACAAGGACGTGCAAGTGCGATCAACAAGCGTACTAGTCACATCACTGTCGTGGTAGCAGAGAAAAAGGAGGGGTAATTCGTGGGTCAAAAAATACATCCTAATGGTTTACGGGTTGGTATCATCCGTGACTGGGAGTCTAAATGGTATGCAGAAAAAGACTATGCAAAACTATTACATGAAGACATTAAGATTCGTGAATTCGTTGAAAAACGTCTAATTGATGCTTCTGTATCAAAAGTAGAAATCGAACGTGCTGCAAAGCGTGTAAACATTTCTATTCACACTGCGAAGCCTGGTATGGTAATTGGTAAAGGTGGAACTGAAGTTGAAGCTCTACGTAAACAATTAAATACAATTACTGGCAAGCGTGTTCACATTAATATTATTGAAATTAAACGTGCTGATCTTGATGCGAAATTAGTAGCTGAAGGCATTGCACGTCAATTAGAAGGCCGTGTTTCATTCCGTCGTGTACAAAAACAAGCGATTCAACGTACGCTTCGTTCTGGTGCGAAAGGAATTAAAACACAAGTATCTGGACGTCTTGGCGGTGCTGACATCGCTCGTGCAGAACACTACAGTGAAGGAACTGTCCCTCTTCATACTTTACGTGCAGACATTGATTATGCACACGCAGAAGCAGACACTACATTTGGTAAGCTTGGCGTAAAAGTATGGATTTACCGAGGAGAAGTCCTTCCAGCAAGAAAGAAGAACTCTGAGGAAGGAGGCAACTAATATGTTAATGCCTAAACGAGTAAAATATCGTAACGTATTCCGTGGGAATATGAAAGGTAAGACAAAAGGTGGAGCAACTGTTGAATTTGGTGAGTATGGACTACAAGCTGTTGAAGCTGCGTGGATCACAAGCCGCCAAATTGAAGCATCACGTATTGCAATGACGCGTTATATGAAGCGTGGCGGTAAGGTGTGGATCAACATATTCCCGCATAAACCATATACAAAGAAGCCTCTTGAGGTTCGTATGGGTGCAGGTAAAGGTGCTGTAGAAGGCTGGGTAGCTGTAGTAAAACCTGGTCGTGTAATGTTTGAAATCGCAGGTGTTGATGAAGAGGTTGCACGTGAAGCACTTCGTTTAGCATCGCACAAACTTCCTGTGAAAACGAAGTTTGTAAAACGTGAAGAAATTGGTGGTGAATCTAATGAAAGCTAAAGAAATCCGTGACTTAACAACTGCAGAGATTGAGCAACAAGTGAAATCACTGAAAGAAGAGCTTTTCAACCTTCGCTTCCAATTGGCGACAGGTCAATTAGAAAACACTGCACGCATCGGTCAAGTTCGTAAATCGATTGCGCGCATGAAAACTGTAATACGTCAAAGAGAAATCAGTGCGAATAACTGATGAAGGAGGTCCAAACCATGACTGAACGTAATCAGCGCAAAGACTACACAGCTCGTGTTGTATCCGACAAAATGGATAAAACAATCACTGTCGTAGTAGAAACGTATAAGAAACACACTTTATACGGTAAGCGTGTGAAATATTCTAAAAAGTTAAAGGTCCATGATGAATTGAATGAAGCGAAAATCGGCGATTTGGTCCGCATTTCTGAAACGCGTCCGTTGTCAAAAACGAAACGCTTCCGCCTCATTGAAATCACTAAGAAAGCGATCGTTATTTAATATAGTTCGGATAGTAAATTCCGAGAGGAGGTAGCCTAAATGATCCAACAAGAAAGTCGTATGAAAGTCGCTGACAACTCAGGCGCGCGTGAAGTATTAACAATTAAAGTGCTTGGTGGAACAGGCCGTAAAGTAGCTAACATCGGTGATGTAGTTGTTTGTACAGTGAAAAAGGCAACACCAGGTGGCGTTGTTAAGAAAGGCGAAATCGTAAAGGCTGTAATTGTCCGTACGAAGAGCGGTGTTCGTCGCGAAGACGGCACATATATTACATTTGATGAGAACGCCTGCGTAATCATCCGGGACGATAAGAGCCCAAGAGGAACACGTATCTTTGGACCAGTTGCACGCGAACTTCGTGACAGCAACTTCATGAGAATCATTTCTCTTGCTCCAGAAGTACTTTAATTTCAACAGTTCCAAACAAGGAGGTGCGATAGAATGCATGTAAAAAAAGGCGATAAAGTTAAAGTTATCACTGGGAAAGACAAAGGTAAGACAGGTGTTATCCTTGCAAGCTTCCCAGGTAAAGAGCGCGTGCTTGTTGAAGGCGTAAACGTCGTTAAGAAACACACGAAGCCTAACCAGGAAAACCCACAAGGTGGAATTATGAGTGTAGAGGCTGCAATTCATGTCTCTAACGTTATGCTAATCGATCCTAAAACAGACGAGCCTACTCGCGTAGGATATAAGCACGAAGAAAAAGAAATTAAAGGTGTTAAACACCTTGTTAAATACCGTGTTGCAACTAAATCTGGTGAAATCATCGATGAATTAAGCAGCAAGGAAATTAAGAAAGGAGGTTCTTCGGATTGAGTCGTTTTAAAGAGAAATTCGTAAAAGAAGTTACACCTGCTCTTATGAGCAAGTTTGAATATACATCTGTTATGCAAGTACCTAAAGTAGATAAGATTGTTATCAACATGGGTGTTGGCGATGCTGTTCAAAACACAAAAGCACTTGATGCTGCTGTTGAAGATCTAACAATCATTGCTGGTCAAAAACCAGTTGTAACAAAAGCTAAGAAATCTATCGCTGGTTTCCGTCTTCGTGAAGGAATGCCGATTGGAACAAAAGTTACATTACGCGGCGAGCGTATGTATGAGTTCTTAGATAAGTTGATTTCTGTTTCATTGCCACGTGTACGTGACTTCCGCGGCGTATCGAAGAGAGCATTCGACGGACGTGGTAACTACACACTAGGCGTTAAAGAACAACTTATATTCCCTGAAATCGATTATGATAAAGTTTCTAAAATCCGTGGTATGGACATCAACATCGTTACAACTGCAAACTCGGACGAAGAAGCTCATGAGTTATTAAAGCAGTTCGGCATGCCGTTCCAGAAGTAAAAGAGAGGGAGGCGAAATCATGGCTAAAAAATCAATGATTGCCAAGCAAAAACGTCAGGCCAAATTTAAAGTGCAGGAGTACACACGTTGTGAACGTTGTGGACGTCCGCATTCTGTATATCGTAAATTTATGCTTTGCCGTATTTGTTTCCGCGAGTTAGCATATAAGGGACAAATTCCCGGCGTTAAAAAAGCAAGTTGGTAAACCCCTAATTATGGGAAGGAGGTCAATGGAATGACAATGAGTGATCCGGTAGCAGATATGCTTACACGCATCCGTAACGCGAACATGGTTCGCCACGAGAAGCTTGAAGTACCTGCATCAAACATGAAAAAAGAAATTGCTGAAATCTTGAAACGTGAAGGTTTCGTTCGTGAAGTTGAATTCGTTAAAGATAACAAACAAGGTATCATCCGTATATTCCTTAAATACGGCCAAGATAACGAACGTGTTATCACAGGTCTTAAGAGAATTTCAAAGCCAGGACTTCGTGTATATGCAAAAACAAATGAAGTTCCAAAAGTGTTGAATGGTCTAGGTATCGCCCTCGTTTCTACATCAAATGGTGTTCTTACGGATAAAGAAGCACGTGCGAAACAAGTAGGCGGAGAAGTACTCGCTTACGTTTGGTAAAACGTAACAATTGAATGGAGGTGCAATTGAATGTCACGTATTGGAAAAATGCCAATCGAGGTACCTGCAGACGTAACTGTTACGATCAAAGATGGTAACGAAGTTATTGTAAAAGGACCTAAAGGCGAATTAACTAATAAATTAAATGCAGAAATTAAAATCGAGCAAGAAGGTAATGTGATCACGTTGATCCGTCCTTCAGAATCGAAAGAACATCGCTCTATTCACGGAACGACTCGTTCACTTCTTGCGAATATGGTAACAGGTGTTTCAAAAGGATTCGAACGTTCACTTGAGCTTGTAGGTGTAGGTTACCGTGCACAACTTCAAGGAACTAAACTAGTACTTAACGTAGGCTATTCTCACCCGGTTGAGTTTGTACCGGAAGAAGGCGTTCAGGTAGAGGTTCCAGAAAACACGAAAATTACTATCCGCGGCATTGACAAAGAACGTGTTGGTGCTCTTGCATCTAACATCCGTCAAACGCGTCCACCAGAGCCGTATAAAGGTAAAGGTGTTCGTTATGCAGGCGAGCAAGTACGTAGAAAAGAAGGAAAAACTGGTAAATAATACCGCATGAAGGTATTTGGAAGGAGTGACCCCGATGATTACAAAAAATGATAGAAATGCTGATCGTAAAAAGCGTCATTCACGCGTACGTACGAAAATCAGTGGAACTCCATCACGTCCGCGTCTAAACGTATATCGTTCTAACAAGCATACTTATGCTCAGTTGGTAGATGACGTTAATGCTGTAACGCTTGCGAGCGCTTCAACAATGGACAAAGACTACGGATCGGATTCAAAAGCTAATACTGAAGCAGCTGCTAAAGTTGGCGAAATGATTGCGAAAAAAGCACTAGAAAAAGACATTAAATCGGTTGTATTCGACCGTGGCGGTTATCTATTTCACGGCCGTGTGAAAGCATTAGCTGAAGCAGCACGTGAGAATGGTCTAGAATTTTAATTAAGAAGGAGGGACACATTTAATGCGTCGTAATGATCAAAACAAAAGCGAGTTTGAAGAACGCGTAGTCACGATTAACCGAGTAGCAAAAGTTGTAAAAGGCGGACGTCGTTTCCGTTTTACAGCACTTGTTGTTGTCGGAGATAAAAATGGCCGAGTTGGATTTGGTACTGGAAAAGCACAAGAAGTTCCAGAAGCAATCCGCAAAGCGATTGAAGATGCTAAGAAAAACTTAACTGTTGTACCAATGGTTAAAGGAACAACTCCACACGAAATTCTTGGACGTTTCGGTGCAGGTCAAGTTCTTATTAAACCTGCAGCACCTGGTACAGGAGTTATCGCAGGCGGACCTGTCCGTGCTGTACTCGAATTAGCGGGTATCACAGATATTCTTTCTAAATCACTTGGTTCAAGCACACCGATTAACATGGTTCGTGCAACAATCCAAGGACTAGAGAATTTGAAACGTGCAGAAGACGTTGCTAAATTGCGCGGAAAAACTGTAGAAGAACTGCTAGGTTAAGGGGGGAAAGACAATGGCTAAAAAACTTGAAATCACCCTTACGAAAAGTGTTATCGGTTCAAAACCGACACAACGTAAAACAATTGAAGCTCTAGGGCTTAAAAAAATTAATCAGACCGTAGCACATCAAGATAACGTATCGGTTCGCGGTATGATCAATGTTGTGTCTCACCTGGTTACAGTAAACGAACTTTAATTCCTATTTTTTAATAAGGAGGTGCCAATAAAATGAAATTACATGAAATGAAACCAGCAGAAGGTTCACGTACTTCACGGAAACGTCTTGGACGTGGAATTGGATCTGGCTTTGGTAAAACTTCTGGTAAAGGGCATAAAGGTCAAAATGCTCGTTCTGGAGGCGGAACACGTCTTGGTTTTGAAGGTGGTCAAACACCGCTTTTCCAAAGACTTCCTAAGCGTGGATTTACAAACATTAACCGTAAAGAATATGCGGTTATTAACCTTGATAAGCTAAACCTGTTCGATGAAGGCACAGAAGTAACAATTGAATTGTTACTTGAGTCCGGAATGGTCAGCAAAGCAAAATCTGGAATTAAGATCCTAGGTAATGGGACGCTTAATAAAAAGATTACTGTAAAAGCTAACAAATTCTCAGCATCTGCTAAAGAAGCTATTGAAAAAGCCGGCGGGCAAACCGAGGTGGTATAATGTTTCAGACAATCTCAAACTTTATGCGCGTTCGAGATATCAGAAATAAAATCTTCTTCACATTGCTTGTTCTAATCACTTTTAGATTGGGCGCATTTATTCCAGTTCCTGGAGTAGATGCAACAGCATTGCAACAAACTGATAGTAGTTTAATCGGCTTTCTTAACGTCTTTGGCGGTGGTGCACTGGCCAACTTCTCGATCTTAACGATGGGAATTATGCCATACATCACAGCGTCCATCATTATGCAATTATTGCAGATGGATGTCGTTCCAAAGTTTGCAGAGTGGGCGAAGCAAGGGGATGTCGGAAGACGGAAACTTGCGCAATTTACAAGATACTTCACAATTATTCTTGCTTTTATCCAGGGAACTGCAATGTCATTCGGATTTAACCGAATGTACGGCGGTCAACTGATATCTGACGAAAGTATTGCGACATATGTTGTAATTGCAATTGTGTTGACTGCAGGGACTGCATTCTTGTTATGGCTTGGTGAAAAGATTACAGAACGAGGTGTTGGAAATGGTATTTCCATTATTATCTTCGCTGGAATCGTCGCGGGTCTACCAAATGCAGCAAACCAACTGTACGTAACTCAAATCCAAGATGCGGGGGACGCATTGTTCATTAAATTAGGAATCATGGTGTTATTGCTATTAGTCATCATTGCAATAACAGTTGGTGTCATCTATGTGCAAGAAGCACTTAGAAAAATTCCGATTCAATATGCGAAAAGATCTACAGGTCGTGGACAAACGACGGGTGGACAACAAACGCATATGCCATTGAAACTTAACGCAGCAGGTGTTATCCCAGTAATCTTTGCAGCGGCGTTTTTCATAACTCCGCAGTCATTGGCTACATTCTTTGGAGAAAACAAAGTGACGAATACAATTGTTAAAACTTTTGATTATACGAATCCAACAGGGATGGTTATCTATCTAGGATTAATTATTGCATTCACTTACTTCTACGCATTCATTCAGGTTAACCCTGAGAATGTCGCAGATAACTTGAAGAAACAAGGGGCTTATATTCCTGGCATTCGCCCGGGTCAAGATACGCAAAACTACTTAACAAGTACTTTGTATAGATTGACGTTTGTAGGATCAATATTCCTTGCAACTGTTGCTGTTATGCCAATATTTTTCATCAATTTAGCAAACCTTCCACAATCTTTGCAAATTGGTGGAACAAGCTTGCTAATCGTCGTAGGTGTTGCACTGGAGACGATGAAACAACTTGAGTCACAACTTGTTAAACGTCATTATAAAGGATTTATGAAATAAGCTTCATTTATTGAAGTATAGTGTGGAGGCTTAACCGTATGAATATCATACTTATGGGTTTGCCAGGTGCCGGAAAAGGTACGCAGGCAGACGGTATTGTTAAAAAGTACGAGACACCTCATATATCTACTGGCGACATGTTTCGTGCTGCAATTAGTGAAGGTACAGAACTTGGTGTAAAAGCGAAATCATATATGGACCAAGGTGCACTCGTCCCAGACGAAGTGACGATTGGGATTGTACGTGAAAGACTGAATAAACCAGATTGCGAAAAAGGATTCCTACTTGATGGTTTCCCCCGCACTGTACCCCAAGCAGAAGCACTTGATGCGCTTTTAGCGGACATGGGCCGTAAAATCGAACATGTTCTAAATATTGAAGTAGATCCTGAGGAACTTGTTAAGCGATTAACAGGGCGTCGGATTTGTAAAGTATGCGGAACTTCTTATCACTTACAATTCAACCAACCAAAAGTTGAAGGGAAATGTGATAAGGACGGTGGCGAACTTTATCAGCGTGAGGATGATAATCCTGAAACTGTAAAGAATCGTTTAGATGTAAACATGACACAAACTGCACCGCTTTTAGCATTTTATAATGCTAAAAATGTGCTATCAAATATTAATGGCCAACAGGACATTGATGACGTATTCAAAGAGCTGGACGGTATCCTTCAAGGAAACGGACAGTAATCCTTTCCTGGCACATGCAATCATACGTTTCCTGGCATTTATGCATAAGGGACGAGGCAGCATGTGGATGCTAGAGGGGAAGGGCATTTCACAAAGAGCTGCAAAAGCATATGATGCCCGGCATGAGAGCTGCTGGAGTTCAGTGAGGCGTGAAGTTCCAAATCTTACTAAGTGTATTTCCCTATGTAAATTAGGTATAATATGATTTGAGAAAGAGCTGTCATCATGACATGGAACTGATCTACGGTAATCTGGACGATTGTGTTCCATTCCAGAAGCGTTCACCGCTTAATAGCGGCGTAACCTACTTCTCGGAAACAAATATGGCAGGCGTCTTTCGAACATCACTCTTGCGTTCCAGACATATGTTAGAGAAAGCTTTAAAGGCGCTAATGCCGATTGATGGTGAGAACCTTTAATGATATAGAAGGGAGACAGGATTGATGGCGAAAGACGATGTAATTGAAGTTGAAGGAACTGTAGTCGAAACGTTGCCAAACGCGATGTTCAAAGTAGAGTTAGAGAATGGTCATACGGTACTGGCACATGTGTCAGGTAAAATTCGTATGCACTTCATTCGCATCCTGCCTGGCGACAAAGTAACTATGGAACTTTCGCCTTACGATTTAACACGCGGTCGAATTACGTACCGTTTCAAATAAACTTTTGCACTCCGGAATATGAAGGAGGTTGTGTAAGATGAAAGTTAGAGCATCTGTAAAACCGATCTGTGAAAAATGTAAAGTTATTCGCAGACGTGGCCGAGTAATGGTTATCTGTGAAAATCCAAAACATAAACAAAGACAAGGCTAATTTAGAAGGAGGTGCACGATTTATATGGCACGTATTGCTGGAGTAGACATTCCGCGCGATAAGCGCATTGTTATTTCATTAACATATGTTTTCGGAATCGGTAAAACGACTGCGAAAAAAGTATTAGCAGCAGCAGGTGTATCTGAAGAGACACGCGTTCGTGATCTTACAGATGCAGAGCTTGATAAAATTCGTACAGAGATTGACAGCTTGAAAATTGAAGGTGACCTTCGTCGCGAAACTTCACTTAACATCAAACGTTTGATGGAAATTGGTAGTTTCCGTGGTATGAGACACCGTCGTGGTTTACCTGTACGCGGACAAAACACGAAAAACAACGCCCGTACTCGTAAAGGCGCTAAACGAGCAATTAGAAGATAAATTAAAGGTAAAGGAGGTTTCTTCTTAACATGGCAAAAAAACAAGTAACTCGTAAACGTCGCGTGAAAAAGAATATCGAATCAGGTATTGCACATATCCGTTCGACGTTTAACAATACAATTGTCACAATTACAGATATGCAAGGGAATGCCCTGTCATGGTCAAGTGCTGGTGCATTAGGCTTCAGAGGTTCTCGTAAATCTACTCCATTCGCTGCACAAATGGCTGCTGAAACAGCTGCTAAAACAGCAATGGAACACGGTTTAAAAACTCTAGAAGTAACTGTTAAAGGACCTGGTTCTGGTCGTGAAGCTGCAATTCGTTCACTACAAGCTGCTGGTCTTGAAGTAACAGCAATCAGAGACGTAACTCCAGTTCCTCATAACGGATGCCGTCCACCGAAACGCCGCCGTGTGTAATGGCTTGTTGTCCATTTGATTGAGAAACACATTTATTGTTAAAGATAAATTGTAGGATAGAAATTCGCAACTTGCGAAAGTCGATTTCAACATGGAACTGCCAAATGTATACGACGTTTTGAAGGAGGGTAAACGAATGATCGAAATTGAGAAACCGAAGATTGAAACAGTGGAAATCAGCGAAGATTCCAAATTCGGGAAGTTTATCATTGAACCACTTGAACGTGGTTATGGGAATACTTTAGGGAATTCCTTACGTAGGATTTTACTTACTTCTTTACCGGGTGCCGCTGTTACATCTATTCAAATTGATGGGGTTCTTCATGAATTCTCAACAGTTGAAGGTGTCGTCGAAGACGTAGCCTCAATTATTTTGAATGTAAAACAAATTGCACTTAAGATTTATTCTGACGAAGAGAAAGTAATTGAAATTGACGTAAAAGGTGAAGGAACGATTACTGCTGCAGATATTACGCATGACAGTGATGTTGAAGTTCTGAATCCTGACCAAAAAATTGCAACACTCAGTAAAAACGGACATTTACGTATGCGTATGTATGCTGTACGTGGCCGTGGTTATGCACCTTCTGAAATGAACAAACGTGATGATCTTGCAATTGGTGTTATTGCTGTTGACTCGATTTACACGCCTGTTTCACGCGTAAACTTCCAAGTGGAAAATACTCGAGTGGGCCAAATGGCAAACTTCGATAAATTAACACTAGATGTTTCTACGAATGGTAGCATTGGTCCTAAAGAGGCTGTCGCGCTTGGCGCAAAAATCCTCACTGAGCATTTAAATATATTCGTCAATATGACAGATGAAGCGCAAACTGCTGAAATCATGGTAGAAAAAGAAGAAGACCAGATTGAGAAAGTATTAGAGATGACGATTGAAGAACTTGATCTTTCGGTTAGATCTTATAACTGTCTAAAGCGTGCGGGCATTAACACTGTTATGGAATTGTCGAGTAAAACTGAAGATGAAATGATGAAAGTACGAAATCTAGGCCGTAAATCACTTGAAGAAGTGAAAGCGAAACTAGATGAACTTAATCTCGAGTTAAGAACGGAAGATTGAGTGACTTTATAGGTTGAAGGAGGGAATAACTTTATGGGATACAGAAAACTTGGACGTACAAGTTCACAACGTAAAGCAATGCTTCGCGACTTGACTACAGATCTTATCGTTCATGAGCGTATTCAAACAACAGAAGCACGTGCAAAAGAGCTTCGTTCAG
This sequence comes from Sporosarcina sp., assembly GCA_029263945.1. Lineage (GTDB taxonomy): Bacteria > Bacillota > Bacilli > Bacillales_A > Planococcaceae > Sporosarcina. Next base: position 12,443 of record JARIDM010000072.1, on the reverse strand, counting down.
TTGTTGAGAAAATGATTACACTTGGAAAACGTGGAGATCTTCATGCACGTCGACAAGCGGCACAATTCATCCGTCGCGAGAAGGTTGCATCTACTAATGAAGCAGGCGAAGAAACAGAAATCTTTGCGATTCAAAAGCTTTTTGATGATGTAGCACCTCGTTACACAGAGCGTCAAGGCGGATATACACGTATCATGAAAATGGGTCCTCGTCGCGGTGACGGTGCACCTGTTGTCATCATCGAACTCGTCTAATGTTATTGTTACTTCAGCAGGAGCTCGTCTCCTGTTGAAATAAACGATACGTTTTAACAAGGTGTGTGCGGCAAACGCCTAACCACACCTTTTTTTTACAAAAAAGAAAAGAATAAGTATTTAGTTATTAACTGTAACATCTACAAACTTTTTTCTTTGTACTGATTTATACGACAATTTAAAGCTGAGTGTTATGATCAGCGGGTTACTTACTGCCTGGTCTAGCTCTACGCACCTCATCCGCAGTACTGGATTGAGCACCTAGTACTCGTCATAGATGTGAGCGCATTTCTTCGGATGAGGTGCGCGCTTTTTTTTATTTAAAATTAAATGCAACCATACATAGATTAAGCACGCTGTTATACATACTTTTTTCTTCATGCCCTCAGCACTTCGCTGGGTGAAGTAAAAGAAGAGAGATTTTACATAAACATACATAAAAATTGCTGGAGGTGATTGTGATGAAGGAAGTTTTGTCGTTAGATCATGTTTCGTATACGTACCCTACTGATGAAGAAATTGTGCAGAAAGCAGTAAACGGGGTATCACTAACTGTTAATGATGGTGAATGGATTGCAATCGTGGGTCATAATGGTTCAGGAAAATCCACGCTTGCTAAGCTAATGATTGGTTTGTTATTTCCAGATGAAGGCGATGTTAACGTGTTTTTAGAAACGGTAACAGCGGATAACATTTGGGATCTTCGTTCGCGGATGGGGATTGTTTTTCAAAATCCTGACAATCAATTTGTCGGTTCAACAGTACAAGATGATGTTGCTTTTGCGTTAGAAAATAATGGGGTTCCTTTCGAAGAGATGGTGAAACTTGTTCACGAATCGTTGGAACTTGTAAAAATGGGGTCATTCCTTGATCATGAACCACATCACTTGTCTGGCGGTCAGAAACAACGTGTTGCCATCGCAGGTGCACTAGCACTCAGACCTAAGCTCCTCATTATGGATGAAGCGACGTCGATGCTTGATCCACAAGGAAGAGAAGAAGTAATTGACATTGTTTATGAACTAAAAAAGTCAACAGGTTTGACGGTCATTTCAATTACGCATGATTTAGAAGAGGCATTGCTTGCGGATCGAATTATCGTCATGAACAAAGGGAAGATGCTGCGGACTGGAACACCAGAAGAAATCTTTGCACATGGCGCTGAACTTGAAGCAATTGGACTCGATTTACCATTTGCCATGAAACTATCACAGTTAATGCGTGACAAAGGGTTAGATTTAAACGGTACTCATATGACAGAAGAAGAGTTGGTGAACGAATTATGGACATCTCACTTCAACAAGTAGGTTATTTATATGCAAAAGATACGCCGTTTGAAAAAAGGGCTTTACATGATGTAGATGCGACCATTCATTCGGGTTCCTACACAGCAATTATCGGGCATACAGGCTCAGGTAAATCCACGTTACTCATGCATTTAAATGGGTTACTTAAACCATCTGAAGGTTCGATGCAAATTGGGGATACGAAGATTAGTGCGGGGACAAAGACTAAAGGGTTAAAAGACGTTAGAAGGCATGTCGGGATTGTGTTTCAGTTTCCTGAACATCAGCTTTTTGAGGAAACCGTATTGAAAGACATTATGTTTGGGCCTATGAATTTTGGGGTTCCAGAAGCGGAAGCAAGAGAACGTGCGCTTGAACTCATTACGTTATTAGGCCTTCCAGAAGATGTTGCTGAAAAATCACCTTTCGATTTATCAGGGGGACAAATGAGGCGGGTCGCTATCGCAGGCGTATTGGCGTTTAAACCTTCTGTGCTCGTTCTGGATGAACCAACAGCAGGACTCGACCCACGGGGCCGTAAAGAAATTATGGAGCTCTTTTATATGCTTCATAAAGAAGAAGCGCTCACAACCATTCTCGTGACACATAGTATGGAAGACGCTGCACGTTACGCGGATAATGTCATTGTCATGAGTGAAGGCACATCAGTCATGTCTGGAACACCGAAAGAAGTATTTGGCAACGCTGAACAGCTGAGTGCCTACCGACTTGGTTTGCCTCAGGCAATTAAATTTCAACGAGATATTGAGAGGTTACTTCGTCGGACACTTCCAGATCTTGCGCTGACAGAAGAACAACTTGCGGAAATGATTGTGAAAGCTGTTCAAGAAGGTGGTCCATCATGTTAGAAAAAATGATTTTTGGTCGGTTTATACCAGGCGACTCTTTTGTTCATCGACTGGATCCTCGTTCAAAATTGTCGTTTGTGTTACTCTTCGTGATTGGGGTATTCCTTGCGAATAACGTCGCAACGTATGCATTGTTATTCGGTTTTACTTTGTTTGTGATTTTTGTCTCTCGCATTCGTTTATACTTTCTCATTAATGGGTTAAAGCCTATCTTATTTTTAATCATCTTTACTTTTTTACTGCATATCTTTTTTACAAAAGAGGGAACGCTGCTCTTAGATTGGAAGTTCATTAAAATTTATGAAGAAGGATTACGTCAGGGGATTTTCATTTCTGTACGCTTTCTCGTCCTTGTCCTCATTACTTCAATCTTAACGCTGACAACTTCCCCTATTTCAATTACGGACGGCATGGAAGACTTGTTAGGCCCATTTAAACGATTTAAATTACCCGTTCATGAGCTTGCATTGATGATGTCTATTTCTTTACGCTTCATCCCGACGTTAATGGATGAGACTGATAAAATTTTGAAAGCGCAACTTGCGCGCGGATCAGATATTAGCACAGGGTCTATTAAAGAAAGAGTTCGTGCGGTCATTCCACTCCTCGTTCCGCTTTTTGTGAGTGCTTTTAAAAGAGCAGAAGACCTTGCCGTTGCGATGGAAGTCAGAGGGTATCGCGGCGGGGAAGGAAGGACAAGGTACCGTCAGTTGAAGTGGGAATGGCAAGACACACTCGTGATGGTTATTTTCGTGTTACTCATCGGCGCGCTTTATTTCTTAAGAGGATAGGAGGTTGAAGCGGATGAACCGTGTAAAAGCAGTCGTTGCCTATGACGGGACAAACTTTTCAGGTTATCAATTACAACCAGGTCAGCGAACCGTCCAATTGGAAATTGACAAGGCGTTGGTGAAAATCCACAAAGATGACAGCGCACACTCTGTTGCGAGTGGGCGGACGGATGCCGGGGTACATGCTTTGGGACAAGTCATCCATTTCGATACTCCGTTGTCATTGCCACCAGATCGATGGCAAATGGCGCTTAATGTACTGTTGCCCACAGACATTCGAATTGTGGAAGTGATGTATGTTGATGCGGATTTTCATGCACGGTATCATGCGACGGGTAAGACCTATATCTACAAGTGGTCTTACGCGGAAGTGCACAGTCCTTTTGAACGTAATTATTCTGTTCACCTTGGAAGGTCAAAACTAGACCTCGAGAAGATGAAGGAAGCGGCGATGCATTTAGTTGGAACACATGACTTTACAAGTTACTGTTCTTCTAAAACTGCGACGACGAATCGTGTACGTACCATCCGTTTATTGACGTTAGAAAAACATGCGGAGGAACTTGTGATGACGATTGAAGGCGACGGCTTTTTGTATAACATGGTGAGGACAATTGCAGGGATGTTGTTTGCTGTTGGAATCGGTCGTTATACACCAGAAGACATCAAAAAAATTCTGGCATTAAAAGACCGTCAAGCAGCTGGTAAAACGGCACCAGCACATGGTTTATACTTACTGAATGTGACTTATAAAGATTAACACAACTTCACCACGTGTATATTTCTAAAAGTGTTGACTTAAAACGAAATTCAGTATGTGATAGGTACTGGTATTTCTAAAACCCCACAATAAGCCCCGGAAGGTTATTTGTGTTTAGGGATATAGATAAAAAACGGGAAATTTTAAGTTAAATTAGGAGGATACAATTATGCGCACAACATTCATGGCAAAAAGCCACGAAGTAGAACGTAAATGGTTTGTTGTCGACGCTGAAGGTCAGACGCTTGGACGTCTAGCTTCTGAGGTTGCTTCACTTTTACGTGGAAAACATAAACCAACATTCACACCTCATGTCGATTCAGGTGATCACGTGATCATCATCAATGCTGAAAAAATTCATCTTACAGGTAACAAACTGAAAGATAAAAAATATTACCGTCACTCAGGTTACACAGGTAGCTTGAAAGAGCGTACAGCGCTTGAGATGCGTACAAATTACCCAACGAAAATGCTTGAAATTGCAATTAAAGGTATGCTTCCAAGCGGTCCTTTAGGCAGTCAGACATTCAGAAAATTAAATGTATACGCTGGACCGGATCATCCGCATGCAGCACAAAATCCAGAAGCATATGAGCTTATCGGATAAATTAGAGGAGGAAAACAGCTTTGGCACAAGTACAATATCTCGGCACTGGCCGTCGTAAAAGTTCAGTAGCTCGTGTACGTCTCGTACCTGGAGATGGTAAAATTATCATCAACAAACGTGACGTAGAAGACTACGTACCATTCGCAACACTACGCGAAGTTATTAAACAACCACTTATCACTACAGAAACACTAGGAAGCTACGATATTCTAGTAAATGTTCACGGTGGTGGCTATACAGGACAAGCTGGCGCAATCCGTCACGGTGTTGCACGTGCACTTTTAAACGTTGACCCTGATTTCCGTCCAGCACTAAAATCTGCTGGGTTCTTAACACGTGACCCACGTATGAAAGAGCGTAAAAAACCAGGTCTTCTTGGTGCTCGTCGTAAACCACAATTCTCAAAACGTTAATATTGTTTATAGAACAAAGTTTCAAACACCTCTTAGCGATTATGCTAAGAGGTGTTTTTTGATGTTTTTAAAAGTTCTAAGAAGTAGGCGAACTGATTCTCGAATTGTAACTGTACTTGCTGCTCGTCTTTAAGTGTGTAGATTATTTCGAATAAGGGTATTGATGGAGAGTGACTTATGACAACGTAATCATGCGTAACCAAATAGGGATGCGGAAAGGGTGGTTTTATGAGCGAAAAAGAAGCGGTTCAATTTGAAGAGGACATTGCCAACGTTGTGGATGAGATTTTTGAAAAAGAAGAAGCAAATGGCAGAAAACAGCTAAAGGAAATCATTCGAATTACGTTAATTGGGAATGTAAATACAGGGAAGTCATCGACAATTAATGCAATTGTTGGGGAAGATGTATTAGCTGCACATGCCACGCCAGGAGAAACTGTAAATGTTAACGAAGTAACGCATCCAGAGCATCAAAATATTGTATTTGTTGACACACCGGGGTTAAACGATATAAACAAGAAGAATTCTGTAAAAGCGTTAAAAGATCTTGATAAAGCAGATGTCCTTTTATATTTTCTAAATGCTGAAGGTGTGGTATTAGGAAAACATGAATTAGATACTTTGAATCATATTCATAAAAAGAATAAAAATGTCATTGTAATTCTCAATAAAATAGATGGTTTAGAAAAAAATGATATCAACGAATTAAAACGTTATGTTGAAAAGACAATTGAAGAACGCTTTAAAGTTGTCCCAATCTCAGCTAAAACGGGAGAAAATATTGATAAGTTAAATGGAGTCATTTTAGATTTCTTATCAGAAGAAGGGAAAGATATTCTTTTTGCAAAAGGGTTAAAAAAGAAATCCGCTTCAGCTTATAAATGGATTTCAGGTGCTACTGTATCGGCGGGTGCAATTGGTGCTTTACCGTTACCAGGACAAGACATAGTGCCGCTAACGACCTTACAAGTGGGGCTCATCGTAAAACTATCTATGCTGTATGATAAGCCAATTAGTAAAGACAAAACAATGAAAGTCGTTGTCGCCACGATAGCTGGTGGATTAGGACAAAACGCTTTTAGACAAGGCGTTAAATTTTTCCCTGGATTTGGCTCACTGATCGGTGCAGGTGTCGCGGGTGTGATTACATTTGGGCTAGGACAAACAGTCAAGTATGCCCTTGAAAATAATATGGAAATCACGCCGGAGCATTTAAAAGACATTGCCAGCATACTTTCGAAAAAGTCTTGAGGAAACAGAGATAGATTGGAGGCTAATGACCGATGTCGTTCGATGGAAAAACAGAAGTTGCGATAGTGGGAGAAGTAAATACGGGGAAATCGACACTGATTAAACGTTTAACGGGAAATCAGGAAATAAAAGTTAGTCCGATACCAGGTGAAACGGTAACGTCCAAATATTATTCGTATAAAGACCTCGTACTTGTAGACACACCTGGCTTAAACGATATTAATAAAAACATTACGAAAAAAATTACTAAGGAATTGAAAAACTATAAGAATGTCGTGTTATTTTTAAATGCGGCAGGAACCGTTTTATCAAAAAATGAGTTGGATTTATATCATAAGTTAAAGAAATACAAAGTGAATATTTTAATCGTGATTAATAAAGTTGATAAGGCGGATTCAATCGATTCTGTCATTCGTTACGTTAAACAGAAAACAGAAAACGACGTTCAAATTATTGCGATTTCTGCCAAAACTGGTGAAAATATCGAACAGCTAGAAAAAGCACTCCAAAACATAAAATGAATTGTCTTTTGGACAAATTAAAATTAAACCTTTATCTTTGACGGTCTCCGTGAGAGGACTTGCTTTAGGTACACTGGATACTAAAAAACTGTGGCATATGATTCGAAGAGAATTTGCGACGGGCTTTTTGATTGGTACGATTTGTTTGGTTTTAATTTCAATTTTAATATTACTGTTTTATGGGAACTTCATATTAGGTATTGTTGTGGGCTTGTAAATCCTGATCACATTAAGTATTTCAGCTGTAATTGGATTGGTTATTCTGCTAATCCTCAATAAATTAAAATTCGATCCAGCAATTGCTTCAGGTCCGTTTATAACGACGGTAAACGATGTGGTTGGTTTAATGATCTAATTCTCAATTGCAAACGTATTTATGCACTATTTACAATAAGAATAGAACATGAGAAGTACATCGCATAGAGCGAATGATTAGCCTTTTTGAATCGACCATAGGTAAAATAGACAAAGACGTATCGTAGAAGGAGGATTTACACATGAAAGAAATTACACCAATAGACGTAAATGAAAAACTAGAGAATGGTGACACGCTAAATCTCATCGATGTCCGTGAAGCGGATGAAGTTGCAGAAGGGATCATTCCTGGTGCCGTGCATATCCCTCTAGGCGAGGTTGCTACGCGTGCAGGTGAACTTGACAAGGCAAAGCCCTATATTATGATTTGCCGCTCAGGGGGGCGAAGTGGACGTGCGACAGCGTATTTAGAGTCAGAAGGTTATGATGTAACGAACATGACTGGCGGCATGCTTGCATGGGAAGGCCCAACTGAATAATAAAAAGTGAACCTGTAGACCTTTATGGTTATACAGGTTTTTTTGAGTCTACCTCTCAAGAGAGACATATCTCCAATTTGTGCGACGTATAATAGAGATAAAAGGCGGTGTCTACTATTAAACGTTGGCTATTAGTTGGCATTTTATTTGTAACTTCTTTAGGGATTGTTATTTACGGCACACAGGCATCAGATCGGGGCTTTTTTATGCCTGAAGAATTTGCGGGTGTAAAGATTGTCATTGACCCTGGTCACGGGGGACTTGATGGAGGCGCATCTTCAGGTGACGTCATCGAACAAAATATTACGCTTGAAATTGCGCATTTACTGGCGAAGCGACTAGAAAAAAAGGGTGCCACAGTTGTGATGACGCGAAAAAAAGAGGGAGATGCGATTGCAGAGCATGCACCGGAAGATAAATTTGCCACAATACGTGAACGCAAGCTTGCAGATTTAAAGTTAAGAGAAACGATTGTCACCAATGAAGCCCCTGATGTTTTTATTAGCGTGCACGTGAACGCTGTCCCCCAAGAAAAATGGCACGGTGCGCAAGTGTTTTACCATGAAGGCGGTCATCCAAATGGTGAATTTTTGGCAAAAGCCATTCAGACGTCTTTTAGAGAGAAGTTAAAAAATACGGATAGAGAAGCACTTGCAATTAGTGGTGTGTATTTATTGAAAAAGTCTCCTGTTCCTGCTGTGCTTGTGGAGACTGGGTTCATCTCAAATGATGCGGAAAGGGCACTGCTGACGGATTCAAAGTATCAAGAAAAAGTGGCAGACTCAATTGTAGAGGGAATTCGGACTTTTATAAATTCAGAGGAATTATGAGAACCGATTCATTCGTAGACGACACTTTCTTTATGCTATACTAGGAGAAGATTTGAATATACCTCCAAGGAGTGTCGAAATTGATCAATGAGCAAACAGTACGCGAATTAGTAGGTCAGCTGAAAGATCCGTTTTTACATAAAACGCTTGCAGAAACGGAAGGCATCACTGAAGTTTCAATCAATGTGGAGAAAAAACATGTAAGTGTCAAACTTGCACTCGCAAAAATAAATACGGCGGAACAATTGCCGTTTCAAATGAAAGTCGTGGATATCTTAAAAGAGGCGGGTGCTGAATCAGTAGGCATTCGTTTTGAAGAGTTATCACAGGACGTGCTTGAAAAATTCCGCGGGACGGCAACGGAATCAGAGGCACAAGATATTTTATCACCTCTTAGTAATATTGAATTTATCTCAGTGGCTTCGGGTAAAGGCGGCGTGGGAAAATCGACTGTATCTGTTAACGTTGCAGTCGCACTTGCACGTCTTGGTAAAAAGGTTGGTTTAATTGACGCTGATATTTACGGATTTAGTGTGCCGGATATGATGGGGGTTACGAAAATGCCTATCGTACGCGGAGAGAGAATTATTCCGGTTGAGCGTCTAGGTGTTAAAGTGATTTCTATGGGCTTTTTTGTAGAAGATAATGCACCAGTTGTGTGGCGTGGACCAATGCTTGGGAAAGCACTCGATCAGTTTTTCCGTGATGTAGAATGGGGAGACCTGGACTACTTGCTACTGGACTTACCGCCAGGAACTGGAGATATCGCACTTGATATTCACCAAATGATTCCAACGTCTAAAGAACTGATCGTCACAACTCCTCACCCAACGGCTGCATTCGTTGCTGCGCGTGCAGGGGCAATGGCTTTACAAACGAATCATGAAATTCTGGGTGTCATTGAAAACATGTCTTGGTTCGAATCAAAACAGTCAGGCGAACGCGAGTATGTATTTGGAAAAGGTGGCGGCAAGCGTCTTGCAGACGAGTTGCGTTCAGAAGTCATCGGCCAAATTCCACTTGGACAGCCAGATTGGGATGAGGAAGATTTTGCACCTTCTGTATATGCAGAAGATCATTCAATCGGCCAGATTTACATGGAAATCGCACAAAAAATTATAGATAAAAAAGAATAACATAAAAAGGAAGAAGGGATTATGAACCTTCTTCCTCTTTTTGTTCAGAAGACTGTTCTTCCTCTTTCTTTTCTTCTTTCCCTTTGTTTTTATCGCTTTCCGCCGCTTTCCCAGCTTCTTTGATCAGTTTTTCCCACTTGGTCTGCAGTAACGGGCTATTGATGGTTTCTTCGATTACTTTTTCATATTGCTCTTTCATGGTAGCCGATTTAATAACGGATTCCAGTTGCTTTTGCATGTCAGGTTGTCCGAAAAATGCTTCTAATTGCTTTTGGAAAGTGGCATCGTCCATTAATTGTTTCATCACTTCTTGTTGTTGGTCTTTCATACTTTTGGCAATCTTTTCTGTAAACGTGGGATCGTCAAATGTTTTTTTCCAAAAAGCATTGCCGTCCTCGGATAACAATGTTTCTTCAATGGACTTTTTTACTTCTGCTTGCTCTAAGATGAGGAGTTCTCTAAAATCTTCTTCTGCTAGGATTTGCCTGAGTGCCTTTTTTCCGTCCTCGGTTTGAAGTGCGTCTGTCATCATCTTTTTCATGTCGTCGAATGAGGGAGGCGTTTGAGGTGTGGCACAACTTGTTAATAAAAGGATAACTGCGCATAAATGAAAAAACTTAACTTTCATGGGGGCTGTTTTCATTCCCTTCATAAAGCCTTTTCATTTATTGTTCACATTTCCTTGGAAAATATGCATGAAACGTTTACAGCAATAGATTTTTTGTGAAATGGTTGTTACAATATTAGCAGTAATTACAATCGGAGGATTCTTGTCTTGACAATACGAAATTGGGTTAAATTCTTTTTTAATGCACTTTTAATAGGAGGAGTTGTCACCGCAGTTGTTGGTTTAATTGTGCGTTGGGAATTCTTTTCAGGGTATTTACAAGCTGGTGAGTATGGACAGTTTATATTGGCGTTTGTATGGATGGTGTTTCTTGGTTTTACAATGAGTGTTGTGGCCCAAATGGGTTTTTTCGCATATTTAACCGTTCACCAGTTTGGTGTGAATATGTTTAAAACACTTACGTTGTGGAATTGGGTGCAGTTGTTAATTATTGCGATTGTTCTTTTCGATTTAATCTTCTTCCGTTTCCGCTTAACTTCGGAAGATACGGAACGTTCTTTATTGTACTTAGCGCTGCTCGTCACGCTTGTTGTTGTGGCAGGTGTCACGGCTTACTTAAAAGCACAGTGGACAAAGAAGCATACGCTTATTTCGGCACTGTTTTTTATGATCGTCATTACGACGCTCGAGTGGTTGCCTGCGTTGATGGTGCGTTCAGGTAATATTGATAGTTGGGTAACGATTCTTTTATTCCCACTGCTTGCCGTAAATGCGTATCAAATTTTGGCTTTGCCGAAGTATAACCGTATGTCAGATGTAGACAAAGCACAATTAGATGAACGCCGTGCAGCGCGCAAAAAAGCAACTGCTGCTTCGTCGAAATAAAGTTAAAACAGTCCAAATCCTTAACGAAAAGGATTTGGACTTTTTTATTCTGGGATCTTTTTAGTTTTCCCAAGAGCGCCAAAAAGAACTTCTTCAATCGTTTGAAAATCCCGTGTTTCCTCCAACTTCTTTAATCGAGATAAATTAATACGATCTTTTTGATGATGAGGCACAGAAATAATTTCACCTTCAATCATAGGCGGAATGTCTCCGCCCTTCCAAGAAAATGAAGAACCGAGGGCGTTAATTTTTGCTTCCCATAATAATGTATGCAAAAAGGGTGGGAAAACTTCGTCCATCGTTCTAAACCAAAGTGGCTTTCGTTTAAAGTTTTTTTCGAATTGGTCAATTTGGTCAACGAGTAATCTACCGTCTTCTTCATAATCGGCTCCTTTGCTACCTAGTAAAGCTGTAGGAACATGCTTCTCGTTTATGAGTTGAACTGTACTAGGAAAACGATTTGCCCAATCGACATCAATAAAGAGTAAGGGGTAAGGTTTTTCCATGGTTTGAATCCATTCGATGATTTCATCATCACCAAAGGATAAGTTTACTGTAAGGGCGGAACCGTATGTACCTCGAGTAATCGCAACGGGTTCTTCTGTAACACGAAAGACGGATAGAAGTGAATTTTTTTCTGCTAAGGATGGAAAAAATAAAAACAAACCACAACCTAGAATGAAAATAAAAGCGATTTTCATACGCATATGTTGTCCCCCTTTACATGATCTATGTAAATCTTATGACTTCAATTTGACAAATATGCTGTTCATATGGTATTCTTTGAAAGTCGCTGTAGAAAAATATTAAAAATCACTTGCTTTAAAATTCTATTTTGCTATAATGAATGAGGTCATGAACGACATCTAATTATTCCGCAGTAGCTCAGTGGTAGAGCAATCGGCTGTTAACCGATCGGTCGTAGGTTCGAATCCTACCTGCGGAGCCATTATGGAGAAGTACTCAAGTGGTGAAGAGGCGCCCCTGCTAAGGGTGTAGGTCGCTATTGCGGCGCGAGGGTTCAAATCCCTCCTTCTCCGCCATTTATATATATGGCCCGTTGGTCAAGCGGTTAAGACACCGCCCTTTCACGGCGGTATCACGGGTTCGAATCCCGTACGGGTCATACCTTATTGAATTGAATCAGGAGAGCATGGAATTTCGGATTTCGTTTCTTTGATTAAAAGATTTAAGGCAATAAACAAATTACCTAGGAGCCATTAGCTCAGTCGGTAGAGCATCTGACTTTTAATCAGAGGGTCGGAGGTTCGAATCCTCCATGGCTCATAACTATCCTTTTTAATCATGCGGTCGTGGCGGAACGGCAGACGCGCTAGGTTGAGGGCCTAGTGAGGTAAAACTCGTGGAGGTTCAAATCCTCTTGGCCGCACTAGTAAGTTTGCATAATTCGAATTGATGTGTTACAGTAGTAATTGCGTCATTCAGTAAGCGTTCGTAGCTCAATTGGATAGAGCGCT
>JARIDM010000004.1 GCA_029263945.1 Sporosarcina sp. | reverse complement strand
AACATAAATTTAAACTAGCAACAATCCATTATAAAAAAGCCTTTGATTATCATTTAAAGTACAGAAAACTAAATAATTGGGAGGATTTAACATGAAGAAAACTTTAGTCGCTATTCTTGTGTTAGTTGCTATTCTTGGTACAACGGTTGCTCTTAAGACTGACATCGCTGAAGACCAAAAGCCAATCATTACAGTAGTAACACCCACTGATAAGCATACCTAATCCCATCATTTTCTTGTGGTTAAAATTTTAGTTTTGGGGCACATTAACTAAGATCGATACGACGAGGAGGAAGATATTCAGTATGAATAAAATGACGCTAACTGCAGTTGGACTTGGTGCCGTCTATTTAATGCGTAACAAAGACGCAAGGAACAAACTGATGAAGCAAGTTGAATCATTCACAGGGATGTCCATGGGCAAAAGTTCATCCTAAAGAGCGTTTCTTCTACTTTTTTCGATCAAAGAAACCGGCATCCCTCAACAGGATGCCGGTTTTCTCTTACTGGGTTACTCTGCTGCCATCATACGACGTTCTGCGCGTCTCACAATATAAATACTACATTCATAAAGCAGTCCCATTGGTATGAGCACAATTAGCTGGCTAATAAAATCCGGCGGCGTAATTAGTGCAGATACAACTGCAAGCAATAAATAAGACCACTTCCGAACTTTTCTCATGGATTCTGCTGTAAGTAAGCCAATTGCTGCGAGGAACATAGCCACAATTGGGAGCTCGAAAAGCAAGCCGAGGGGTACTGTCGTCATTAATAAAAAATTAACATATTCTTCTGCTGAAACCATCACTTTAAAGTTAACGGCACCGAGCGCTGTTAAAAAATTAAAACTAATTGGATTTACCACGAAGTAACCAAAAGAAATGCCTAGAATAAACAGAAGCAACATGACAGGCGAATACAAACGTAAAAAATGATTTTCTTTTTCATTTAATCCGGGACTTACAAATTGCCAGAGAAAATGACATAAAAAAGGGAGTGCTAATCCAAATGCAAGCGCTGCCGATACTGACATATAAAACTTTACCACTTCAAGAGGACCTAAAACGATCAATTCATGCCCACGTGTTATATATGGAAACCAGCTATTTATCGTCACGAAAACGATCATAAAGAAAAGAAAAAAGGTTGAAACACTTTTAATAAGCTGCTTTCGCAATACGGCAAGATGATCGACCAATAACATTTTCTTACGTTGGTCAGCTTCTTTTTCTTGTAATAGCAGAACCTTATCTAGCTCCTTTTGATTAGACTTCATCCCTTCATCCACTGTTCTCCTCTTTTTTTGATACTTTCATGATTACCTCTTCATCTTCCATAATGTCACGCGCAGACTTTTTAAACTCGGATAGGGTTTTTCCAACTGCTGCACCAATTTCAGGTAATTTCCTAGGACCAAATATGATTAACACAATGACTAAAATAATGAATAAGCCAGGCACACCAATATTTGCGAAGTTCAACCTAATCGCCTCCATCTACTTTTTCACATCTTTAAAAGTATGACGGTTAACCTCTCTTTTCATACACCTTTTTAAAAAACAAAAAAGCAACCCCTCGTTGGATTGCTTGTTTTACCCTTTAAGTTTTACTTCATTTCAAACCCTAATATCTGTATTCTATCTTCCTCGATCACAACTTGATCATGAGGTAGTTCAATTATGTATTCATCTTTTCCATACGGTCTAACAGCTACTTTTTTGCTCACGAAAGGATTACTCGTCACCAATTTAATCGTGCCATTTTCTTTATCTTGACCTTCAATTGCAAATCGATGACCCTTCAGTATAGAAAACGGGAAAATTTCATAAGCATCTTCAAGGTTTTCAATCGACACTTTCTTTATAAATTCTCCTGCATTCTCTTGTCTCTCTTCGAATCCTAATTCGATATCACTACGATCATTAGATTTTAAATAATATTGATGCTGAAAAGAAATGAGCGCATATTCTTTACCGTTCAATCGTGCAAAACGTCCTTTTCTCACCATAAAGTATCCCTCCTATCCGCATACCCTAATTATACCGATTTGTTCACGACTAAGATACGTTTATTAAGCGCTATTCTAACAAAGGTGTCGTAAGCATTTTAGACTGTATGTTTCGTAGTATTTTTTTCTGGGTATAGTAATAAATAATTAAGTCAATTTCATAATTATAAATACCCCATCAGACGTTACCAAAGAATAGGTCATTGGGTATGATGTAAACATGAAATTGAACAAAAAATGGAGGTTTTATCATGTCAGGCAACAGTTTATCAGATAAAATAAAAGGGACAGTCAACAAATCGAAAGGAGAAGTAAAAGATCAGGTTGGAAACGCAACTGATAATACTAAACTTCAAGCAGAAGGCAAAAAAGACAAGTTAAAAGGTGAAATACAAGAAAAGATTGGACAAATCAAAGAAAGTCATGAAGAAAGATAATAACCTTAAGAGGCTGGGACAAAGGAGTTTAATCTAAAGGAAATAACGAAGTAATCAATCTGAAACCGCGTGAAACCAAGGTTCTTGTACTTGGCCTCACGCGTTTTTTTGCATCTAGCGCTTTTTGAAAAAGAATCTAAAGTTCAAAAGAAAACGCAACCAGCTACGTAAAAACTTGATATTTTACTGACCCTCGGTATAAACCGAGGCGATGTGTTGTCTTTTTGTGTTTTACCTAGATCAAAGGTCCCGTTTTGCCGATAAGTATGTTTAAAGTGCTGATATTGACTGGAAAAGTGCCGATAACGACATGAAAACCGCTGATAACACAAAAAATCGTGTGAAACCAATGATTTTATTTGTCTTCACGCGGTTTTGGTTTTGTCCCAGCCACTTTTTATTTTGATCTCCAATTTTCCGTCAAACTTCGAAACTATTTCCCAAGAAATAATTTCTGTGAGTCGTTCAATCCTTTTTAAAAGCAGATTATATGAAAATAACTACAACACTTATAGGTTGCTTCATCGTAGCAGATTAAGTTCATTAAAGTTTTGACTTTAATAACTTTTTTCATTATCATGGTATACTGTTCTGATAAAGTTCTTCTTTATGTACTTGGTGCCTAGAGACTCGTCTCTAGGATGCACATGATAATGTAGGAGTTGGTTTTATGAAGCAATGGATTTATCCACTTATGGTTGTATTTGCAGCAAGTTGTTATGGTATTTTATCAACAATTATAAAACTAGCCATTAAAGATGGTTTTACTGCATCCGAAGCTGTCACAGCACAATATTTCACTGGTTTTTTCCTAGCTCTTTTGATATTTTTGATTGCACGCCATAAAATACCAAAGTTCGGTGGAGGGATGACCCTTATTTTAGCAGGATTTTTTACTGCAACGACAGGAACCGTATATGGGCAAGCTGTAACTTATATGCCTGCATCCATCGCTGTTGTGATGCTGTTTCAGTTTACTTGGATTGGCATGTTATTCGATTGTATCGCAAGAAAGCGTTTGCCAGAAAAAGTTGAATTGGTTTCCCTATTCTTATTATTCGGAGGGACAATCTTTGCCGCAGGGGTCATTGGAACGGATATAAGTTCAATTCCCTGGCAGGGATGGGCATGGGGCATGGCATCAGCAGTAAGCTTTGCTTCATTTGTCATGATTAACCAAAAGCAAGTTGAAGGAATGGATACAGAAACACGGTTATTGTTTACATCATTCATAGCCGCAGTTGCGATTTTCTTTTTCCAATCCCCTGAAGTTGTTTGGAATGGAACTTTATTTGGAAGCACGCTTTGGATCTATGGGTTAATTTTAGGCTTATTTGGAATTGTGATTCCCATTTATTTGTTCTCAATTGCAGTGCCTAAAGTCGGTACGGCGACAGCTTCTATTTTAAGCGCAATGGAATTACCTGTGGCAGTCACTGCCTCAGTCATTTTACTAAGTGAGCCACTTTCATTATTACAAATGATGGGCATCATAATTATCCTAATCGGTATGATTTTACCAACTATTATAAAAAATTATTCAACTCAATCAATTTCATAATAGGGTTTTATTGCGCCACCGCCGCAACATATAGTCGGGTTGAACCGTTCCCGAACAATATGTTGTGTCCTTGTCGGAAAATAAGGACATTATGAAATTGACTCAACTAGCAGTAAAACCCTTCGTGCAAAAAGAGAGCTTCACTAAGCTAGCTTTAAATGTCGATAGACGAAAAGGATGCCGTTCTTCTTTATAAATAACTTGGGTTTAAGATTGTTTCTCCCCAGATAATTATTGCAAAATCTGTACAAGAAAACCATTAATGATTAGGAGTTGATGTCATGAAAAAAAATCGTTTATACTATCAAGATGCATACTGCCAATCATTTACAACACAGGTTTTAAAATCTGTACAAGATACAGAAGGAAACCCTTATATCGTATTAGAAGATACTGCTTTCTATCCCACAGGTGGTGGACAGCCCTGTGACACGGGTACGTTAAATGACGTCGCTGTCCATCAAGTAGAAGAAGTTGATGGTGAAATCAGACATTTTGTTGAAAAGCCTATTGCTGCTTCAGAGGAAGTAATCGGGAAGATTAATTGGACACGGCGATTTGATCATATGCAACAGCATACGGGCCAACACATTTTATCTGCTGCATTATTAGCAGAGTACAACTTCTCTACCGTTAGTTTCCATCTTGGTAATGACCTTGTATCGATTGATATAGACACGCCAAGCATTTCACCTGAGCAACTCGATCATGTGGAAAAAGTCACGAATCAGGTGATTTTAGAGAATCGACCGATTGAGTTAACCTGGGTAACCGAAGCCGAACTTACACAGTACGCTTTACATAAGGAAGTTTCTGCAACAGATGAGATCCGACTTGTTATCATACCCGAATATGATTATAACGGATGCGGGGGGATACATCCCCGTTCTACAGGAGAAGTAGCCGCTTTAAAAATTTTATTTACGGAGAAACACCGTGGAAAAACACGTATCCACTTTGTTTGTGGGTATCGTGTCATGAAGCAGCTACAACAAAAGAAAGCAATCACAGCTGAAGCATCAACGTTACTGAATTCTCCCGAAGAGGGCGTCCCTGCTTCCATTCAAAAGTTAATAGAAACCAATCATTCACTTGAATTAGCATTAAAAGAAGCACATGAAAGCGTTCTTACTTTCGAAGCAAAAGAATTACTTCTTACGAAAACACATGGTGTTGTCAAAGCGATTTACAAGGAGCGTACAGTACAGGAATTGCAACAGTTAGCCAAATTACTAGTTGCGGAATCAGATGACATCGTCGTCCTTCTCATCGCTGAAAACGAAGAACGTTTCCAGTTCGTCGCAGCACGTGGAAATGCTATAAACAGAAGCATGAAAGAAGTTTCAACAGCCGCGCTTCAAATGATTAACGGAAAAGGCGGAGGAAGCGATGCTTTCGTACAAGGCGGTGGCGAAAAAGTTGTATCGGCTTCAACACTTCTCGAAGAAATGGAAAAAGCAATTAACACTAAAAATTAATGGGATGATCTAAAAAAGCATTCCCCGAATCGATGATGATTCGGGGAATGCTTTTTGGTTACGCTACTCTCTACAAACGGTACTTAGCGATTGTTTCATTTACTTTTTCACTTAAATCCGTTAAACCTTGTGCCAGCGCTGTGACACTATGAATCGCTTGTGATTGTTCGTCCACAGATGCCGTAACTTCTTCTGCTGATGCAGCTGTTTCTTCCGCAATTGCAGAGACATTTTGAATCGCATCACTAATAACAGAACTATGCTCTGTGACTTGATGAATTTCAGCGTTAAGTACTTCCATCGCTTCTGCCATCTCCTGAACTGTAGTCGCAATTTTATTGAATTCCGATTCAGTGTCATTTACAGCACCATCTAGTTGTGTTGAAATTGACATCGTCATCGCCATTGCCGTGACGGTTTCTTCAATTTCTTTTTCAATACCGACAATCATTTCTCGAATTTGCTTCGTTGAGACACTTGACTCTTCTGCCAATTTTTTAACTTCTTCTGCCACTACCGCAAATCCTTTCCCATGTTCACCCGCGCGTGCCGCTTCTATACTTGCGTTTAAAGCCAACAAGTTCGTTTGGTCAGATACGTTTGCAATCGCATCTGTCATTGTTGAAATATCAATTAATTTTTTATACAAATTTGTAACGCCAATACTGATTTGATCGGAAGCAACCTTCGATTCGTCATTCGATTTTTTCAAGACAACGACAATATCTTGTCCTTTTACCGTTGCTTCTTTAGAAGTTGTAGATATCTTTTTTATTTGTTGGTTTTGATTGTTCATCTTTTCTACCGAGCTTATCAACTGACCTAAGCTTTGGTTTGTATCTTCTAGATTCGTTGCTTGGTCAATTGTGCCAGTGGTTATCTCTGTCATAGCAACGCCTATTTCATCACTGCCCGCAGACGTTTCCTCTGATACTGCCGATAATTCACTTGCAGAAGTTACGAGTGATTCACTTGTCTTTTGCACATCAACCAACAACTCTCGCAAATTCGTTGTCATGTGGTTATACGACATACCTAATTGACCGATTTCGTTCTCCGATTCTACAAGCGGTTCGCCTGTTAAATCGCCCTCAGCAATTCGCAACGAAGTTTGAGAAACAACGCCTAACGAGACAAACATTTTTTTCGTTGCAAAATAAAAGATACCTGTACCGAGTACAATTGCTGCAATCGTCAGTGCTAACACAATAAATTTCAAACTCGCTAGTGGCTCATAAAACTCATCTGTATATGCGCCGATACCAAGACTCCAGTCCCATGGAGCAAAATAAGAGACATAGGAAATTTTTTCTCGTTCCTTTTCGCCTTCTTTATTGATCCAACTATATGTATAAAAATGATCCTCATAGCTTGACGAATTCGCAATGCCTACTAAATCTTTTACAACATATTGGCCTTTGTTATTTTTAAAGTCCGTTCGATCTTCATTTAATGGAATGACAGGGTGAAGTGTTACTTTGTGATCTGAATCATAAGCAAAGAGATAGCCTTCATCCTTATAAACAAATGATGACTGGCTGTAGTCATGTACTCCATTGCCATCTGTCCCTACAGGACCACTCAATATTGTACGCGCCTTTTCTTGCGCATCTTCTAACGTAAGCGTTCCTTGTTCAACATCGTCGTTTAATACTTCAAGCACTTCGATTGCGGCTTCAGTTAAATGTGCCAAATCTAACTTGCCACTTGTAATGAGTTCTTTTTTTGCGTAGTGATAGCTCGTTGTTCCAATCGCTATACTGACTACCGCGATTAGAAGAAAGATAAGTCCTAATAACTTAAAAGAAATTTTATTTTTAAAGCCTTTTCTTTTCTTCATTGCTATTCCCCCGGTAATATAAATTATTTTTTTAAAAAATAATAAGCATAACACTTCTTCTCTTATTATCGCATAATTTAAGCAAAAGGGAAGGTAAAATGCACTAATTTTCTAAATTTTTATACAGGTACTTTATTCCCAATTTACGTAGTGTGAACTTCACATGTTAAGAACGCTAAAAAGGTGGTGGGATTCTTATGTTAAGAATCCCACCACCTTTTTAAAGTGTTTATAACGATTACTCTACAGACAATCGACTCGGCGCCAACACAAACTTTTCGATCGCATGGCGAACGCCCTCGTCATTGTTTGTACTTGTGGTATAATCGGCTATTTCTTTCATTGCCGGCACCGCATTTTCCATCGCAATTCCTAAACCCGCGGTCTCAATCAGCTCTTTGTCATTGTGGTTGTCTCCAATTCCAATGATCTCTGATTGTTTAATGCCTAGTGTCTTTGCTAAATGAAGAAGTGCAAGTCCCTTATTTGCTTCTGGATGAGTAATTTCCAAATAATTTACTTTCGATTTTGCAATATGGGCTTGTGCGCCAAATAAGACTTTTAATTCTTCTTGTAAACCTTCCAGTACTTCGGGCTCTTCGATAAAAAGGGCCTTGATAAACCCTTTTTCAGCAAGTTTAGCCAGATTTGGTTCTACAGTATACGGTACATTTGTCCCTTTCGCATAGGCCACCAACTTGTCATTTTCTACCGCACCATACAAGATATCATCCTGATAAACTTGTAAGTGCAACCCTCGTTCAGCCGCAATCTCCACTAATTTTAGCCCAATTTCTGCTGAAACAAGTTTTTCATAGACGACTTCCTGCTCTTCAATGTCTTGAATGAGTGCGCCTTGATAAGTAATTAATGGTACATTAATGCCAAGTTGCTGCGCAAATTGTTTTGCTGAAGAAAACATTCGCCCTGTTGCAATCGTAACAATAGTACCCGCTGCTACCGCATCTTGAATTGCCTTCACCGTTCCTGGCGAAATCTCTAAGTCATCTGTTAGCAACGTGCCATCTAAGTCTAATGCGATTAATTTATACACAAAGGTATCCCCCCGTAATTGGTATGGTATGAATTACTTTAGTCCCTCAAACAATAAAACTCTTGCAGGAGAGGCATCTGTACCCTCTATTTTCAGTGGAGCTGCTACCATAAAATACTCCCCTTGCGCAACGTCTTTTAAACGAAGTCCTTCTATAATAATTACTTCGTTTGCAAATAATGTTTTATGTGTCGGATGTCCTTCTTGGCTTCTTTCAATCCCAAGTGTGTCGATCCCTACACCACGCACACCAATCTCAGCAAGATATTCTGCACCGTCTTTTGCAAGATAGATGAAATCAAAGTTAAAATCTTCTTCAAAAGAGTTTTTTGTTTTAAATAACACAAAATCTCCTTTTTTAATATCAAATTTCTCTAAATCCATTTTAGAAACGCCATCTGTTACATTCGTTAAATCGAGTACTTTAGATTGTCCGACAAGACTCTCCATAGGTACCGATTCAAACGTCTCTCCACCTACAACCATATGTAATGGTGCATCAATATGTGTACCTGTATGCACATCTAATTCTAAGCGTGTTTCTGTTACATATCCGTTTGTAACACGGTTAAATTTCGGTTGTTTTTCCGGCTTGTTTTTATATACAGTCATACCTTCATAAATTGTTCCTGTTACATCATACATTTTCATTTTTACAGCCCCTATTCACTTATTTTAAGCTTTTAGCTACTTCTATAGTCGCATGTTTTTTATAATTCTGTCTAGTAAAGATACTTTTTAGAAAGACTAATTACACCAGATGACAGCTTGTTTTGTGGTAAAATAAATAATCACGCGCTACTCCTTTTGTTTTACGATGATATAAGTAGCTTTTTTTACAATTAATTGTCATTGCATTCCATAATAATAGAGGGTAAGATACTAGGAATTATTATTTTTAGCGTAATAAAGTCATTTTCATAATAGGGTTTTATTGCAACACCACTACTTAGAGAGTCGGGTTGAAGCACCCACGAACAATAGGTTACGTCGTTGTTGCAGAATAAGGTCATGATGAAATTGACTTAATAAAATGCTGACCGCAAAAATAGGAGAGAATTAAAAGATGCAGAACAAAGGTATACTCGATAAATTTAATAAAGATGATTCTTTTACCACAGTCGCCGAAAAACGAGAGATGCAAAACTTAACTTTTGTTTTATTTGGCGCTACTGGTGATTTAGCACAACGTAAATTATTCCCAGCTTTATATAATCTATATCTTGAAGATAAAATGCCTACATCTTTTTCTGTCATTGGCTTAGGTAGAAGAGAGTGGACCAATGAATACTTTCAATCAAAAGTTGAAGAGTCATTACATGCACACTCTAGGCGCCCCGTACAAAGCGCAGGACTCCAAAACTTTCTAGAAAAATTTCAATATTGTCCACTAGATGTAACAGACAAACTATCTTACCAAAATTTACGGTCGCTTATTGAACAGAGAGAAGCAGAACTAGGCATTCCACAGAACAGACTCTTTTACTTGTCTGTTGCGCCTCAACTTGTTGAAGTCATTACCGAAAATTTAAAAACATCTGGGATTAACCAAACTAAGGGCTGGAAGAAACTGATTATCGAGAAGCCGTTTGGCAGCGATTTAAAAACTGCCCAGCAATTAAACAAGAAGCTTAGTGAAGCTTTTGAAGAAGTAGAAATTTATCGCATTGACCATTACCTGGGAAAACCAATGGTTCAAAATCTTGCCTCTCTCGTATTTGCAAATCCAGCACTTGGCTCGTTACTAGATCTTAAACAAGTTGCAAACGTACAAATTTCTGCAAACGAAACTGTTGGCGTTGAAAACCGGGCTGGTTATTACGATCACGCTGGTGCGATTCGGGACATGATTCAAAATCACCTGCTCCAACTGGTGATGATGACAGCTCTACATTTGCCAGAAAAAATCACGGCAAAAGAAATTGCACTCAAAAAAATTGAAGTGATCGAATCGATTCGCCCCGTTTCTAAAGAAGATGCACACAACCACGTCGTCCGAGGTCAATATGAAGCTGGAGAAATTTTAGGCGAACCTGTGATTAGCTATTTAGATGAGCCAGGTGTTGGCATGAATTCAAAAAACGATACTTACTTTGCAGCGCGTTTATACATCGACAACCCTGCTTGGCAAGACATCCCTTTTTACATTCGTTCTGGAAAAAGACTCGATAAAAAGTCTACAAAGATTGTCATTGAGTTCAAAAACAAAGCGAAAGAAATTAATATGCATCCAGCAGAAGGCATTCGTTCAAACTTACTCATCCTTGAAATTAATCCGAACGAAGGCATCTCATTGAAGTTGAATATAAAAGAACCCTCAAGCGACCGTTTTGAACCTGCGTATATTAACTTTACAACAAACTCAGAAGACCAATCTGAAGCTTATGAACTGTTACTGCTCGATGCAATGCTTGGGAACGCAACATTCTTTGCACATTGGGGAGAAGTTGAGTTGTCATGGAAATGGATTCAACCCATTTTAGAGGCATTTGAAGCGGACCTTATCCCTTTGCATACTTATCGTGCGGGTACAACAGGGCCTGACGCCGCCGAGGCACTATTAGAGGCCGATACGTTCAACTGGTGGTAAATTACTAAAGAAGTGCTTATAACGCACAACAAAGAACCCTCAGCACCTAGTATCATCAGGGGCTGAGGGTTTTTTCATGACATCATTGACTCGTGCTTCATCCAAAGTATTTCAACATAATCTGGATCATTAATAATACAGTCACAACACGAAGGATTGGCGCAACATGCTCTTTTTTTATCTTACTTGCCAGCCTTACACCTAATTGTGCGCCACTGAGCGAACCAAGCATGAGTGCGATCGTCATTGGCCAAAGGATCTTGCCAGTTGCTATAAAGCTGATAGAAGCACCAAAACAGCTCGAAAAGATCATAATTCGTGATAAGCCAATCGCCCTTAAGTAAGACACTTTCTGTCTCGCGTAAAAGTAAAGAGATAGTGTTCCACTGCCAGGACCAAATACGCCATCATAAAAGCTAATTCCGTAGAGTTGAACCGCATTTTTGGGACTTAAGTGAAAAATTTCTTTCCCATTAAAATTCACTCCGCTTAAAAACGACGTTATGAGTGCGAAAGCCAATAATAAAATCGCAATGAAAATTAACCAATCTTCTTTTAATAAAGATGCCAAGATCCCACCGGTAATACCACCTATTAAGCTAAGCGGAATCACTGTTAAAGCTTCTTTAACAGTCACTTCTTTATTCTTATAAATCATTAAAAAACTTGAGAGTGAGCTGATGGTATTAGAGACTTTATTGGCACCAAGCGCGGCGTGTACAGGCATCCCCATGATTAACATCGCAGGTAAACTAATCAGCCCGCCCCCACCAGCCAACGTACCAATTGTCGTCGCTGCAAATCCAATTAAAAAAAGTATAATGAAATCCAAGCGATACCCTTCTTTCATAAACTAGTAGACGTCTTACTAGTATACAGGTCTATCCTTTGTAGCATAGCGTTTTCTACTGTAATCTAAACAACGAAACAGGAGATTCGAGCGTTCAATTCATACGAAACGGTTGGTTTGAACTAGTATTGATCATTAAATAGCTGGCTACTTTGCCGATATAAAGCATAACCGCAATCATCAATTTTCTTTTCACAGAATAGGAGTGACGTTCATGCAGATTCAAGAAAATTACAATCGTATTCCTTATCACCGCCTGCCTGATACGATGAAAGACCATAGCAAGGATCAGTATTCTACTAAAGCGAACTTGTCTCCAAGAGATACCGTTGAACAGTCAGGTATCAGTAAGACGATGGCAAGTACGCTCACATTCGATAAAGGCACGGCATCGAACACTACGATACACGTTGACAATGACACTTTTCAAAAAATCGCAAGCTATTCGACCTATCATCCTGACACGAAGTGGTCAGAGCTCGGTGTCGATGAAAACAAACGCTGGGTAGTCATCAATGGCCAACGTTTTGAATCGGAAAAGAGCGAAGAAGAAAAAGCAATGGCGAAACGCATGCAAATGACACTGTTCGATCACATTCAGGAACACGAGGAACATCAAAAAGAAACGGCATCAAAAGAGAAAGTGACACTCAATTTCCTGAATGACCATGAAGAAGCTCATGCTAATGGGCATCCTAAAATCAAAAATTTGTTACAAAATGAAAAAGTGATGGAAATGCTAAAGAATATTTCAAAAGCGTCCAAGGGACAAATCGAAATTTCTTTTTGATAGAGATTAATGTGAATTGCAAAAGCATCCCCTTGTGTTCAATGCAAGGGGATGCTTTTTTACTGTAGATTCAAACGCATTTACGGAAGAAATTATGAAATTGATTCGAGAATTAGTAATTCAACTGACGCAAAACCAATAGAAGGTCATCTCCGTTTGTTCTTTTAATCGTATACTTTCGAATTTGACTTTCAACCTTTTTATACTCCGCATCTTTGCTACTAAATAAATTCGCAACTTGATAAAACACTTCCGCTAAAATTGTGACCATTCCAGCGGAACCTAACTCGAGTCCCAAAGTTTCTGTCTCTGACAATTGCGCTTCCGCAAATTCAAGAATTTCCTCTTTATATTTCCCTTTAATTAATATATAGTTTTCTTTATTTTTAAATGCCAACAATAAATCTTCCGCATTAGATGCTTCATAGTATGGATTTTCTTGTTCTAGCTGTAACAGTTCCATTAAAACAACTCCCTCACTTTTTTCTACTGTTTTAGCAATTGCTTGGATTGTTTTCACTGAGTAACTCCCAACTTTTTGTTTGTTTACGTTTGCAAGATTTTGCTGACTTGTGCCAGTTTCTTTGAAAACATCGTAGCGTTTCTTCCCGTTTTTCTGTAAATAAATATCTAATAGACTCACGGCTAACCCTCCTATTTATTTTAATGTACATTTCACTAAAGTTAATTTAACTAAAATATAACTTACTAAATTATAGTTTATCACATGCACATGTAAATAGATAGTGTAGTTTTACAACTACAGCTATCAGCGGAAACTTATATAATAGAAAAAATCAGCCACCTGTATGTGATGGCTGATTTTTCTAGTACACTGTTAATTTACTTTCGTAACTTTCATCTGTTCAATACACCAGTCAATCTTCTCTGGATTCACTGATCCTGTTTTCTCTTCCATCGCATTGAGCACACCCATTGCAAGACCGAATTTCATTAACTGCTCGCCTTGCAATTTACGTGAGAACGCTGTTGCGAACCCAGCAATGACGGAATCTCCTGAACCTACTGGATTGACAGCTTTAACTTTAGGAATTTGCACGCGATACACAACATCCTGGTATTTAATAAGTGCACCATCCACACCTAACGTAATGACAATCCATTCAATCCCTTTAAACATTGGCGCTTTCAAGGCTTCTATAATCTCCTCGTCAGTCGTCAATTCGTGATCAAACAAATCAGCTAGTTCTTCCACGTTCGGCTTTATCAAAAATGGTTTATGCTCACTCTTTAGCGCTAGTTCTAGTGATTTTCCACTTGTATCCAACAACACAGGCGTGTCATTCTGGGCTGCAATTTCTAATAACTGAACATAGAAATCCGCCGCTAACCCTTTCGGCTGACTTCCTGAGATTGTAACGTAGTCAACCGTTTTTATGGAGTTGGTGAACTTCTCCAAAAATGTAGACGCTTCACTGTCGCTAATCTCTGGTCCTGCTTCAAGAATTTCCGTCTGATGTCCATCATGAATCACCGCGATACAGTTCCGCGTTTCTCCTGATACCTCAACAAAATGGTCATGTACTTCGGAAATTGTCATTTGCTCCCGAATAAAATTACCTAAGCTCCCCCCAATAAAACCTGTGGCAGCTGTTTCTTCTCCTAATTGACGTAGGACTCTCGTTACGTTTAAACCTTTTCCACCTGCTGTTTTCGAGATATCCACTACACGATTCACTGTGTCCAACTTCAAATAATCCATCTTGTAACTAATGTCTACAGAAGGATTTAAAGTTACTGTTAAAATCATATTGGTCCACCATCCTTAACGATAATAGAAGCCACTGAAAAAATCCGCTTAGACTTTTCCAGTGACTCTTTCTGTTTTACCTTAACTTATGCTTTTCCGTCACTCATACACATTTTAATCTTTTCGATGACAACTTCTTTCATTTTGTCTTTCGCTGGACCCATGTATTTTCTCATATCTGTTTCATTTGGATTTTCTACAAGCACTTTACGAAGTGCATCTGAAAACGGAATCTTTAGTTCTGTTGAGATGTTTACTTTTGCACAACCTAGTGAAATACATTTACGTACATCTTCTTGTGAGATTCCAGAAGCACCATGTAAAATAATAGGAATGTCAATTAAGTTTTTAATTTTTTCGAGACGATCAAAGTCTAATTTTGGTTCAGATTCATAAACACCATGTCCAGTTCCAATTGCGACTGCTAAAGTATCTACGCCAGTACGCTCAATAAATTCAACAACTGTATCTGGATCTGTATAAGCCCCATCAGCCGCGTCGACAACTAAATCATCTTCCTGCCCCACAAGTTTTCCAAGTTCTGCTTCAACCGCTCCGTCGTACTTTTTAGCCATATCTACTACTTTTTTAGTCAGTGCGATATTGTCTTCAAACGAACCGAACGAACCGTCAATCATGACAGACTTTGTGCCAAGCTTTAAAGACTCTTCAATTGTTTCAAGTGTTTCGTGATGATCTAAATGGAGCGCAATTGGAATGTCATTTTCTCTTGCTGCAACTTCAGCAATCGCTTGGATATAAGCACGTCCCGAGTAATCCATTGTACCTGGTGTTGCTGCTAAAATTACAGGTGATTTGAGTTCTACTGCTGCTTCAATAACCGTATGAATTGTTTCTAGGTTGTGAATGTTAAATGCCGGTACCGCATAGCCTTCTTTTCTAGCTTTAATTAACATATCTTTCGAGTTTTGTAATTGTCCCATAATGATTATTCCTCCTATTTATTCATCTGTGTCGATCTCATATACGGTCATGTAGCCATAAAATCCGGTTATGAAATCGACCAATCCTGTAATTAAAGGTTTTCTAAAGCTTCTGCTGCTTCTTCGTCTTCTTCGTACTTTTTGTTACGCTTCTTCATTTGTCTTGCATACCAGATGAAGAGTAATGTGTAAGCTGCAAAAATGCCTACTGTTGTTAAGACTGTTTGAACCGTGAAGTTTTCGCCCATTTTACCAACAGAAATCGCAAGGAATTTTTCTACCGGACCTTCTAATGTAGAGTGTGTAATCATCACATCACTAGAAAGTGTCGTAGGGAAAGCACCTACTGATTTAGCTGTGTTTGTAACGAATGGTGCAATGGCTGTTCCTGACCATAAGAAGATCGGAACCATTAATGTACCAATAATAATCATACGTAAGATTTTACCGCGTGTGACAACAAGTAGTGCTGGTGTTAAACCAATTGCGATAATACCACCTAAAGGAAGAATTCCGTTTCCTGGTAAGAACAAAGCCATTACTAACATGATTGGTGCAATTACGTTTGCTGCTGCCCACATTTCAGCTCTTGAAGCAAGGAATGGCCAGTCAATCCCGATATTGAATGTTCTACCTTGTAGACGCTTACTCATGAAGTTTGTAATCCCTTGAGATAAAGGTTCTACTGCTGCAATAAACCACTTCCCGATGAGAGAGAAGAGCTCTAGCGAAACACCACCGATAAAGGCGAGTGTGAAGATTGCTTGTGGTGCTTGTTGACCTAGAATACCGATAAAGGCACCTAGATAAATACCAATCGCAAACTTACTTCCCCAGAATCCGATTTTTTCGTTCAATGTCGCTGCATCAAAGTCATACTTATCAATGATTGGTAAAAACTTATCAAACAGTTTATCAAACACCATAATCACTGGGTTCAATAAGAAGTTTAAATGTGTTGTCGTTGTTGGGTTAGATTTAGGTGTCTCTAACAAGTCATTAAATGTTGGCTTCATTAAATCTGCGTTGATAAATTTCAATACGCCGAGGAAACTAACAAGCAGTGTTGCGAGTAATAAGTTGTTTGAATAATACATAACGATTAGCCCGATGATCGACACATGCCAAATGTTGAAGATATCAACATCTAAAGTGTCCGTCTTATTTATCATAAGCATGACAATATTGATAACGACCATAATAAATAAGAAGTATAGCGTGAAGGCAGACCCCCAAGTAATTGTTGCGAGTGGCGCCCAACCAACGTCTGTAATGGCTAACTCAATGCCCGTAGATTTAACAAAGTCTTGTAGTGCTGGCGCAAAGCTACCTGTTAAGATATCAATGATTGCACCCATACCCGTTAAAGCAATCGCAAGCATTAAACCACCTTGAATGGCTTTGCTTAACTTGACGCGCATGAGGACTGCAAATAATGTCAAGACAATAAACATCATTGCAGGTGCCCCTAAGTTAATTAGCGGTGCGAAAATTTTATTTGCAACTTCTATAATCGTATTCATCTTTTACCCCACTCTTTTCTTTGGCTCTCGGCTTATTTTTGGAGTCCTTTAATAATCTTCTCTAACTCATCAAAGACAGGTGCAGACATTGCTGGAATACGATACAAGATTGGGCCAGCTTCTACCATTGGTATTTCGATTTTAAATGAGAACTTTGGTTTTGTGATTGGTGCAAAAATATCATACTTGGACATCATCTCCTGTGTAATGTCTTTAATTACGACAGCATCCACTTCAACCTGAAGACCACGGTTTTTCATTTCTTCTTCAATACCTGTTTTAATTTGAAAACTTGAGTTAATCCCTGCGCCACACGCTGCTAAAATTTTAATCATCTTAATTCTCTCCTTTTTCCATTGTAGTTTGGTATAAAAATTCATAAATTTCTTTTTCATTTGTCAGTGTTTCTAGTTCTTTCATTCGCTCGACATTGGTCATAAATGACATTAAACCCGAGAGCACATTCGTCTGATTGTCCGCATCGTTATTAATAATCATAAATAAATACTTCACGAGAATCTCATTGTCCGGCGAGATCATGTTTTTAAATTTAATTTCATTGTTAAGCTTTACGAATACAACATGTTTACTATTGCAATATTCAACTTCAGTATGCGGAATCGCAGCGCTTGGTATTTCATCGCTGACAGGTCTTAGATCAAGGCCAGTCGGATAATTTTCTTCTCGCTCCATAATCGCTTCAGTAAAGCCTTCGTTCACAATTCCTCTATTAAGTAAACGCTTTCCTATTGTCGTGAAAATCTCTTCTTGTGTTTTCGCATTTTCAATGAACACTAAGTCCTCACTGAACAATGATGCAAGTCCTTCCATCTCCATACCTCCTAGTTGAGTAGATTATTCTGCTGGGTATCCGCCTTGGTCCCATTTCTCGATAAACTCATCGAATAGATGCTCATCTTTCACTTGCGCTGCATCGATCGCAATCGCATCGATTTTTGCAATTAAACGTTCATTTTCTTCAGTTTTTTTGTACGCTGTTGCTAAAAATACATCAATGATATTTTCCATTAGGCCTGCACCTGTAATACGTCCACCCATCCCAAGGATGTTGGCATTCAATGTTTCTCTTGCAAATCTCGCACTTTCAACATTTCCTACAAGTGCTGTACGTGCTCCTTTTACTTTGTCAGAACTTACAGAAATTCCAACGCCAGTTCCACAAATGACAATCCCTAAATCCGCTTCACCAGAGACAACTTTTGCTGCTGTTTTCTTCCCGTAAATCGGATAATGTGTACGTACTTTGTCGTACGTTCCATTGTCGATTACTTCATGGCCTTTATCTTGTAAATACTTTACAACGTTGTCTTTTATCTCAGTGACAATATGGTCACAACCAATTGAAATTTTCATATCTTTTCCCTCTCCTTAAACCATTTTATTTAACATATCTATTCTAATTTGGTGTCTACCGCCGTCATATTCGCTTTCAACGAACGTTTTACACATTTCATTTGCTAACGTCTTCCCTACAATGCCAGCACCTATTGTGATGATTTTCGTACTATTGTGTCCGCGTGTCATCATTGCTGAGTGCTCGTCCGTTACGTTTGCACAAATAATGCCTTTGAATTTATTGGCTGTCATAAATGACCCAACTCCGTGCTCGTCAATGATGATGCCTCGGTCAGCTTTTTCTGCTAAAATCGCCTCTGCTACTTTTGTTGCTGCGTCCACGAAATCATGATCATTTTTTGGTGTTTCATCTAGTACCTCATGCCCTAAAGAAATAAGATTCTTTTTCAGGTATTCTTTCAATTCAAAACCATACGTATCACTGCTCATTACTACTTTCATTTTTCATACCTCCTGTGTATTTGTGTTTATTTAATGATCTTGCACTTGTTCTTATAGTAAGCTTCTACTTCTTGTGAAACGCTTGTATCCGTTATAATTCCTTGAATCTCTTGAACGGTCGTGACCACTTGAAAGGCTTCCACTCCAAACTTTGTACTATCTGCGACGATATACTTTTCTTGTGAGTTAGCGAGTATAATTTGTTGTATCGCCAACTCCTCTTCATCTGCAGTCGTCACTTGGTCAAAGTTAATGCCGTTGGTCCCGATAAACGCTTTTTGTACTTTAATGTCTTTAATCCAACTATTTGCCAGGTAACCAACAAAGGTACCTGTTCTTTCTCTTAACCTCCCACCAATAAGCACCAATTCAAAACGTTCGTCATATTGAAAGCGGTTGAATATTGAAATAGAGTTGGTGATAATATTTGCTGAATTCACTTCGAGATAATCATAAATGAATTCATTCGTCGTTCCTGGACCGATATAAACAGCTTCATTCTCTTGAATTAACGCTGCTGCTTTTTTTGCAATTTGCTTTTTCAAGTCCACATTTAAAGTTTTCTTTTCCTTATGGGAGAGCTCGGTATACTTTGTTGTTTCTTTTTTCTTCGCCCCACCGTGTATTCTTTCAACAAAACCATCTTTTTCGAGTACATCTAAATCTCTGCGGATGGTCATTTCAGTTACATTAAGCATTTTTGCTGCTTCAGAGACCTTTACATAATTGTTCTCCTCTATTAACTTGAGGACTTTCTTATAACGTTCTTCCCTCAGAATGAATCCCCCCGTTCAGTATTAAATGTTCGAAAATGTTCTATTTTGTTTCTTAATGTTAATATACACCGATAACGCTTACATTTCAAGTATTTAGAAATATCTTTTTTGTAATTGTTTCAACTATGTGTCATACGGTTGACTTCCCTTTGTTACCGCTCAATTCACAAGCGCTTAAAGAGACATTCGATAGGAACGCGATATGGTAAACTTCGAAACCTCCGAAACATTGCACTTTTCAATACGTTGGAATGCACATTTCGTCTTATAAAGTTGCCAATTTAAAGGAATTATGAAACGATATACAAGTACTATTAATGAAGGAACTTATAACAATGGAGGGAATCACATTATGAACAAGCTACCAAATTGCCCAAAATGTAATTCGGAATATACATATGAAGACGGAAATCTTTTCGTTTGCCCTGAATGTGCACATGAATGGACACTTGAATCTGAAAACGAAAGTGCGGAAGTAGAAAAGGTTTATAAAGACGCTAACGGGAATATTCTTGTCGATGGAGATTCAGTTACGGTCATCAAAGACCTTAAGGTAAAAGGGAGTTCAACAGTTGTGAAAAAAGGAACCAAAGTAAAGAACATCCAACTTGTTGATGAAGATCATGACATTAACTGTAAGATTGACGGCATTGGGGCTATGGAACTTAAAACTGAGTTTGTAAAAAAGCTATAGTTGAATCCATTTCTAAATGACCTTATTTTGCGACGAAGACACAACATATTGTTCGGAAACGGTTCAATCCTATTTTGAAAATGGATTGCGTTGCATAGAAGAAACCCCCACATCCAATATAAACTGTTGGATGTGGAGGTTTCTTTTTAGTTCTTAATTTAATGGACGAATATAGCTCAGGAGCATTTCTTTTAGAAGTTTTCGCTGAATATGAGGTGCGATATCCTCTTCTAAATAAGAAATGGAAGATTTTAATACGATGTTATTTCCAAAAGTACCATAAGCGTTAATGATTGTAATGAGCGTCTCTTTAATCGGGATATCCTGTCGAATAGAACCGTCCTTTTTTCCATCTTCCACAATACAGAGAAATATTTGCGCTACTTTTTGCTGAACAGCGATGTAGTCTTCAATATCTTCGAAAGGTTCTTTTGCAAAAGAGGCACTACTTTCAAATGCTTCTCTAAACTTTGATGAACGTTCAGACTTTACCGTGTCATCCCCTGACAAGTAATCCAGCACGTTTTCTAGCGTTCGTATGCAGGCTTATTTGTAGCAACCAACCGTTTAAAATCTGGAATGTTACGCTCTAAATTATAGACAGCAACTGCAACAACCAATTTTTCCTTTTTAGGGAAATAGCGAAAAAGCGTGGCAATTCCTATTCCTTCCGCATCTGAAATGTGCTGCATTTGCACGTCATCAAGACCATGTTGTATGAAAAGCGATTCAGCTGTTCGAATAATACTCTTGTATCTTCTGTTTTTTTTCTGTTCATGAAGACTCTGTTCAGGCATTTCTTTCCCCTCCATATTTCTTGCAACGCACTACGCTATATAAAATCCTTTTCTTTGCAATCTTTACACAATTCGATTAAAATTAGCTTTAAGTGATAGTTAAACTATCATAATTTGAAATGGAGGCAACGTCAAATGAGACTTCAAAACAAAGTAGCAATTGTTACAGGTGCAGGTAGTGGAATGGGAGAAGAAACAGCCATCCTATTTGCGCAAGAAGGTGCGAAAGTAGTTGCAACAGACATTAACGAAGATGCTGTGAAAGCAGTTGTTGCAAAAATTACAGCAGCTGGTGGCGAAGCAGTAGCTCTCAAACACAACGTAGCTAATAAAGAAGACTGGGAAAACACTTACAAACATACAACTGACAAATACGGTAAACTTGATATTTTAGTAAATAACGCTGGGATCTCTCTTGCAAAAGACTTTTTCGACCAAACTGAAGAAGACTGGGCACGTACATATGCAATTAACGTCAACAGCATCATGTACGGAATGCAATATGCAATTCCATTAATGGAAGAAAACAAAGGCGGTTCTATCGTCAACATTTCTTCTATCTCTGCATTAACAGGCATGGCAGGAGCAGGTGCTTACACAGCTTCTAAAGGTGCGGTTCGTTCAATTACGAAAGCAGCTGCTGTAGATTATGGTAAAAAAGGAATTCGCGTAAACTCAATCCATCCAGGATATATTTTGACGCCAATGAGTGCGCCACATATGGAGCAGTTTAAAGACTACTTCTTATCACAAATCGCTTTACCAGAAATCGGAGTCGCAAAAGACATTGCGAATTCAGTATTGTTCTTAGCTTCCGATGAAGCCAACCACATTACAGGTATTGAACTTCCTGTTGATGGCGGCGTTGTCGCAAAATAATTGAGGCGTTTATGCCACAAGATCGTGCAGCTTTTATGCTGTACGATTTTTTATGTTGTTGAATCTATACACACATAATAATTTTAATATAGTGTATATTCTGCCACTCAAGCGCTTCCGAAGTACTTCCTATCTCTCACTTTAGACACCTAAATTTACAGTTCATTCTTTTGCATTCTAGAATTATTTAAGCTAATATTAGTTGGAGTGATAGTCTAACTATCAATAGTTGAAATGGAGGCATCATTAAATGAGACTTAAAGACAAAGTAGCAGTAATTACAGGTGCAGGTAGCGGTATGGGAGAAGCTTCTGCAATTTTATTTGCACAAGAAGGTGCGAAAGTTGTTGCGACAGATATTAACGAAGAAGCAGTTCAAGCAGTCGTTGCAAAGATTAAAGAAGCTGGCGGCGAAGCAATCGCTGTTAAGCATAACGTTGCAAATAAAGATGACTGGGCTACAGTTTATGCACAAACAACTGAAAACTTCAGCAAACTAGATATTCTTGTGAACAACGCTGGGATTTCTCTTGCAAAAGATTTCGTTGAACAAACTGAAGAAGACTGGGCACGTTTGTATGCAATTAACGTAAACAGCGTGATGTTCGGTATGCAATTAGCGATTCCTTTAATGGAAGAAAACAAACGTGGCTCAATTGTAAACATTTCATCAACTGCTGCCCTTACAGGTATGTCAGGTGCTGGTGCTTACACAGCTTCAAAAGGTGCGGTTCGTTCAAGTACGAAAGCAGCTGCTGTAGATTACGGCAAAAAAGGAATTCGTGTAAACTCTATTCACCCTGGTTACATTGTAACGCCAATGAGTGCGCCGCATATGGATCAGTATAAAGATTACTTCCTATCTCAAGTTGCAACACCAGATCTAGGTGTTGCTAAGGACGTAGCGACAGCAATTCTATTCTTAGCTTCTGATGAAGCGAACCATATCTCAGGTATTGAACTACCTGTTGATGGCGGTCTAACTGCTAAATAATCAATAAAAAAAGCATCATGCAGGAGTTTCTGCATGATGCTTTTTTTATTGAAAATTATTCATGTGAAACGATCAGCATCGCTTCGCCTTCCAGGGTAAATTCACCTGTGTTTTCTGGCAAGATAAAGTGATCTCCTTTACGAACAGGATAAGACTCTCCTGCAACAGTTAATGTAGCTTTTCCCTCAATTACGCTACCCAATAAATACTTCGAACCTTCAAAGGTAGCTTTTCCGTCAATTTCCCATTTGCATACCGTGAAGTACGCCGACTCTACAAACGTCGTAATCATCGCACCCGTTATTTCTTTTTTCAACGGTGTAATCGCAGGATCATGATGTGGAATGGTCGAAACTGCTACTGATTTATCAATATGTAATTCTCGAAGTTCACCGTCTTGTCCAACTCTGTCGTAATCATACAAGCGATAGGTTGTATCAGAACTTTGTTGTGTTTCTAAGACAACTGTTCCTTCTCCGATTGCGTGAATTGTCCCACTCGGAACGTAGAAAAAATCACCTGGTGCAATCTTTTCTTTGCGTAGTAATTGCGACCAATTGCCTTTTTCAATTTGACGCTTAAATTCATCTTTTGTTTGGGCATGATGACCAAAAACAATTTCTGCACCTTCTTTACAATCGACGATATACCAACATTCAGTTTTGCCAAGCTCTCCGTTCTCATGCTCTTTCGCATAAGCATCATCTGGATGAACTTGAACTGATAAATCTGTATTGGCATCTAAAATCTTTGTTAATAACGGGAAGACGTCCGTTCCGGGATTACCGAATAGTGCAGGCTCTTCTTCCCAAAGTTCAATGAGTGTTTTACCTGCATAAGGGCCATTCTTCACAATGGACGGACCATTTGGATGCGCTGAGATTGCCCAACATTCTCCGACCTGATCAGACGGGATTTCGTAGCCGAATTGCGTTTTTAGCGCAGTCCCACCCCATATTCTTTCTTTGAAGACTGGATCTAAAAATAGTGGCTGTTTCATCAACATAATGATCATCCTTTCAACACTTTTATCTACACACACTTTAACATGCACTTCTGACGATGTCGCGTTTTACAGAATCACTTTTTCACACTATAGTAAAGAGACGATTAGAAAGCAACCGATTCTTAAAAAAATGCAAAAGACTGCAGGGAGGAGTGAGATAAATGATTCCACGGCAATTTGAACTGATCACAATCTTATTAACAAGTAAAGAACGTTATCTCCTCGTCGCTGATTTAGCAAAAACCGTCAATTGTTCAGAGAAAACAATTCGGAACGATTTGAATTACATCTCCAACATTTTTAAACAATACTCCACCATTCAATTAAATCGAAAGCCAGGGCTAGGCATATTCTTACTTGGCTCAGAAGTTGAACGTCAAGAGTTACTCCTCATGTTACAAAAATATCGAAAAAAGCCTGAAAATGAGCGCATTTTTGATTTAACCTATGAACTTCTTACAGCAAATGAGCCGCTTACCCTCCAATATTTCTCTGATAAATACTTTACAAATCGAACAAATATTAGGAAAGACCTTGATGTCATTACGAAATGGCTTCTTACTTTTGATATCACATTAAAATCCAGACAAAAAATCGGGATATTTATAGAAGGAGACGAAAGTAAAAAAAGAAGTGCGATCGCTTCTCTTGTCTCCTCAACCAAGAACAACAAATCTTCTATCACACAATTATTTCCCAGTCATGATGTTAACTTTATTAAATCTATCGTTAATCGGCAGCACTTCTCATTCACAGACGAAACGTCTGACCGATTGGTTATTCACATGCTCATTATGGTTAAACGGATTAAACAAAGAAATCCAATTACATTAGCGGACCCTGATAACAACATCATAGAAAAACCAGAATACAAACAAGCTTTACAACTCACAACTGACATCGAACATTATTTTGCACTGAAAATACCAACGAGTGAAGTCACTTATTTAGCCTGGCACCTCATCAGCGGAAAAAGATTAGAAAAAGGATCAGAAAATGATCCTGCCATTCATCGATTAGTCGATGAGCTCGTCTCAGAAATGACTGTACTCACTCAGATGGAATTTGATACTGACGAAACTTTGCACCGTGGGCTTTATATCCATTTACAACCTGTATTGAGTCGTTTATCGTACGAGTTGCCGATTAAAAATCCGATGCTCAATGAAATTAAAAATATGTATCCTTACATGTTTTCGACTGTTATCTCTGCCTTAGAAAAATCTGCAGCTCTTTTTTCGGTTATTTTACTCGAAGATGAAGTTGCTTATATCGTTCTCCACTTTCAAGCTTCTGTTGAACGTAGTAAACAGCAAAAACCAGTAAACTTGCGCGCAATTGTCGTTTGTCATCTTGGAATTGGTATGTCACAACTACTCACCTCCAGAATAGAACGTCAGATAGCAGGCATTCAAATCGAACATTGCATTAGCAAATCTGATATTCATACCTATACAGATAAAGGGTATGACTTATTTATTTCAACAGTTGAATTACCAGATTTTAAAGCTCAACATATCGTCATATCGCCCTTATTTAATCTTGAGGACCAAGAACGCTTAAATCGCTATATCAAAAATACGCATACACCCGAGCAAAATTTGCAAAGTTTTAGCACCCTCCGCCATTTCATCGATACCGAGTGTGTTTCTGTGCAAATTACACTTGAACATCGCTACGAGGTTGTCGAAATGCTTGCGAATTCTCTTTATGATAAAGGACTTGTCCACAAAGAATTTATACATGATGCGATTTTACGTGAAAGAACTTCCGCTACATCAATCGGTTCGGCTATTGCGATTCCACATGGTAATCCTTCTGGTATTTTACAATCTAGCATTGCGGTTGCGACATTTGAAAATCCGATAGAATGGGGAGTAGAAAAAGTCTCGCTCGTCTTTTTGTTGGCAGTTGTTGATGAAGATCCTACCATAACTAAAAAACTTTTCAACGAATTGTCTTTCTTAGCTGAGCAAAAAGAACTGATTGAAAAATTGGCGAAGCAAAACGATGCTAGATCGTTTATGGATGTGTTAATTCAATAATAAAGTTTTACAGTTACTTCTGGTAAAACAAAATATATATTCCTCCCTTTTACAAGTTATAGTGATTGTAGTGAGATCAACAGAAACTTTAAGGAGGAGAAACGAAATGAAAATTTTAGCCGTTACCGCTTGTCCCGTCGGAATTGCCCATACTTATATGGCTGCTGAGAACTTGCAAAAAGCTGGAAAAGCACTTGGCATTGATATAAAAGTTGAAACACAAGGTTCTACAGGCGTTGAAAACGCTTTAACTGACCGTGACATTGAAGAAGCAGATGGCATTATCATCGCCGCTGACAAAACAGTCGATAAAGAACGATTTGCAGGTAAAAGAGTTTTTGTCACGGGTGTTCAAGATGGCATTCGTCGTCCCGAGGAACTCATCAATCTATTTAAAACAGATGAGGTACCTGTTTACAAGTCAGGTCAGCGCTCTCCTGCAGACAGCAAGAAAAGTAGCGCTTCAAAACAAAACCCAATTTATCGTCACTTAATGAACGGGGTTTCCTACATGATTCCCTTCATTGTTGTTGGTGGATTATTAATCGCACTTGCACTAACGCTAGGCGGAGAACAAACAGCCGCAGGCATCGTAATTCCTGAAGATTCCATTTGGAAGACGGTTGAAGGTCTTGGTGGGGCAGCATTTACTTTTATGATTCCCATTCTCGCTGGATTTATAGCGGTGAGTATCGCTGATAGACCTGGTTTAGCACCTGGTATCATTGGTGGATTTATAGCAGCGAACGGTAGTTTTTACGGAAGTGAAGCTGGTGCAGGTTTCATTGGTGGAATTATCGCTGGTTTCTTAGCGGGTTATGTCGCACTCGCCATTAAGAAGATTAAAGTTCCAAAAGCACTTCAGCCGATTATGCCCATTATCATTATTCCGATTTTCTCTACATTGATCGTCGGCTTAATTTTCATTTACATTATCGGAGCACCTGTTGCTGGTGTCTTTGAAGCACTGACTGTTTGGTTAGCCGGTATGCAAGGAACCAGTTCTATTTTACTCGCAGTCATACTAGGCGCTATGATTTCATTCGACATGGGTGGACCTTTCAACAAAGTTGCTTTCTTATTTGGTGCAGCAATGATCGTTGAAGGGAATTACGGTATTATGGGACCTATCGCAGTTGCCATTTGTATTCCACCAATCGGAATGGGCGTTGCCACATTCTTAAACAAGAGAAAGTATGCTAAAGAAGAACGTGAAACTGGAAAAGCTTCCTTTACAATGGGCTTATTCGGAATTACAGAAGGTGCGATTCCATTCGCCGCACAAGATCCATTACGCGTCATCCCAAGTATTATGGTAGGGTCCATTGTCGGATCTGTCATTGCGATGATTGGACATGTTGGCAACAAAGTCGCGCACGGCGGACCGATCGTTGCCGTTCTTGGTGCTGTCGATAACGTTGTGATTTTCTTTGTCGCGGTCATTGTGGGGGTTTTCGTCACTGCGTTTATGGTCAACTTCTTGAAAAAGGACGTTGAACCGGCGCTTGCAATTGCTGGAGGCGCAGCCATTCCAGATGATTCCC
The DNA here is from genome assembly GCA_029263945.1 of Sporosarcina sp. Lineage (GTDB taxonomy): Bacteria > Bacillota > Bacilli > Bacillales_A > Planococcaceae > Sporosarcina. The sequence continues at coordinate 2,206 of JARIDM010000004.1, read as the reverse complement.
CTGTAGAAAGTAAGGCTGCGTCAACGAACGAAGGAATGCTTAAATTAACGGATATTACGAACGAAGACTTAATCGACATTCATCTTCAAGGGACATCACGTGATGCCATTATTGAGGAAATGATTCAAAAGTTAGATGACAACGGCGTACTTAGTTCCAAGGTCGATTTTAAAGAAGCGATTTTCGCAAGAGAAGCACTAAGTTCTACAGGAATCGGTGAAACGATTGCGATTCCACACGGTAAATCTAATGCAGTCAAACGTCCTGCTGTTGTTTTTGGACTAAAACAAGCTGGCGTGGACTGGAATAGTATTGACGGGACAGATGCGAAAATTATCTTTATGATTGCCGTACCAGAAGAAAGTGCTGGCGATGCACATCTGAAAATCTTACAAATGCTTTCTCGTAAGTTAATGGATGACACATTTAGAAATAAGCTACTTGCGGTTCAAACAACCGAAGAAGCTTACCAGCTATTAGACACCATTCAATAATGCAAAACAGGCAGCCGCAATTTTTCACATTTGCGGCTGCTTGTTCTTTTTATTAGTGCGATTCCTCTAGCGCTTTTTTAGCCAACATAAGCGCACCGACGATACCTGCATTGTCACCAAGTGCTGGCGGAACGATGTACTCGTGTATATGCGCTGTAATCTGCGGAAGTGCGACATAGCCATTTAACAACGTTTGAACTTGTGTATGGATCAGTTCGAAAATTTGTGCTTGCTTCATCACACCGCCACCCATAATGATTTTCTTAGGAGACAGAATTAAAATGTATTGGACCAAAGCTTGTGCTAAATAATACGCTTCTAATGTCCAAACTTCACTTTGATCTGCAAGGTTAACAGCCTTCTCATTCCAACGCCCTTCAATCGCAGGGCCTGCCGCCATCCCTTCTGCACAATCTCCGTGATACGGACAAAACCCTTCATATGTATCATCAGGATGTCTTCTCACAGGGACATGTCCCATTTCTGGATGAGACATGCCCTGTAGTAATTGACCTTGGAAAACCGCCCCCGCTCCAATTCCTGTTCCCACCGTTATATATAAACAACTATCAAGTCCTTGAGCGGCCCCGTGCATTAACTCACCTAATGCAGCACCATTGACATCGGTATTAAATTCGATAGGGATTGGAAACACTTCTTGCATCGTTCTAACAAATGGATAATCCCCCCAACCAGGTTTTGGTGTAGAGGTAATATTTCCATACGTTTCACTCGTTTTGTCGATGTCAATCGGACCAAATGAACCAATCCCAAGCGCTTGAATAGGATGCTTCTTAAAAAATGCAATCACTTTTGGTATCGTCTCTTCAGGCGTACCCGTCTCAACTTGAATCCGTTCAATAATTTCACCGTCTGAAGTACCCACTGCACAGACAAACTTCGTACCCCCTGCTTCAATTGCGCCTAACATGTCAACACCTCCGTTAACTATTTAACGAGAAACACGCTTCTCTTCTTTCCACTCTTCCGCTAACATTCCGTAGACAACATGATCCACATAATGATCGTACAACCACTCCGCTTGTCTAATCGTCCCTTCTTGAACATAGCCTAGCCTTTCCGGGATACTTCTGCTTTTTTGGTTTTCGACAGCTGCACGAATGTCTACTTTGTTAAGCGCCAACACTTCGAAAGCATGTGCGGTTAATGCATTTGCAACTCTCGTCATAATCCCATTTCCTTGAAACTCTTCTCCGAGCCAGTAGCCGATATAAGCTGTATTGTTTGAGAAGTCTATCGAGTTATAACTAGCGACGCCCGCAACTGCATCCTCATAAAGAATAACCGTCGTCATGCTTTCGTTGTTGGCAAATCCGTTCAAGCTAGATTTTATGAATTTTTGCGTATCTTGTAGCTTTGTAATACTGTCTAACCAAGGCAGCCATTCTTTCAAATAAGCTCTTGAGGTATTCGTTAACTTGAAGAGTTCCTCAGCATCGCTTAGTTCAATGAGCTTTAAAGATAATGCGTCATCTATTTTATACGTAAACATCATCGTCACTTCCCTGTCCTTATTTTATAGAATCATCAATCAATTTAATAATAGGGTTTTATTGCGACACCACCACAACATATAGTCGGTTTTAACCATTCCCGCACGATATGTTGCGTAGATGTCGCAGAATAAGGTCATTATGAAATTGACTCTTATATTGTAATAATAACAGAAATTGCTCATGTAGATAGAGAGG
>JARIDM010000260.1 GCA_029263945.1 Sporosarcina sp. | reverse complement strand
ACAACAATGATAAAGTCGTCTACAAAACCAATAACACCGAATCCAATAAATACTAATAATAGAACGATTGTTTGTGTGGTGACCATCATGCCGTCGAATATGTAAGAGAGTAGTAGCGTAGATAGGACGATTGACGTAATAAAAATAAGTCCACCCATCGTCGGTGTTCCTGCTTTCTTCTGATGGGTTTCTGGCCCCTCTTCACGAATACTTTGACCAAATTTCATCCGTTTTAAGAGGGGGATTATGAGAACCCCTGAAATTGCCGAAATTATAAAAGCAACGGCAACTGCCGTAAACGTTGTAGCAAGTGTCATGTTTGATCTCCTTCTAGCTTCTGACACAGAGATTATCAATCATCTGTGTCAGGTTTTGCTTTCAAATAATTTTCAATCTGTATAGACATGTATGATATCATCTATTGTAATTAATGTATCCGCTCGAGGCATTTGCGTTTTTACTTTTTCGCCTGTTCCATGCCACTCAATTCGATACGTGTATAGCTGGTTTTGAATATTCATTTTCGTCATGCCGATTAAATCAGGCACACGGTGTGTCAAGGCATCTCCCCAGCGGTAATCTTTTTCCAACTGATTTTCCCGTTTAGGAATTTTATTAAGAATTGCCGCTTCCTCCAATATGCGTCCTACAATCGGGGCTGCAATGACCCCACCAAATTGAACGGAGTTCCGCGGGCTGTCAATGGCAACGTAAACGAGTAACTCAGGATCATCTGCAGGCGCAAACCCAATAAACGAAACGATATACTCTCCGTCTTTGTAAGTACCATCCACTACTTTTTGTGCCGTTCCAGTTTTGCCACCCACCCTGAGTCCATCTGTGTAAGCATTACGACCAGAACCATTCGCAACAACTGATTCTAGGGCTTCCCTCACTTGAGCAGACGCTTCCTCACTAATGACTTGCTTTTTAAGCTCGGGCTTAAAAGTCTTGAGCGATTTCCCCTTTGCATCTACAATTTCTTTCACAATGTAAGGTTTATAAAGCTTTCCGCCATTGATGGCTGCAGCTACGGCTTGCACTTGTTGAATGGGTGTGACTGAAATTCCTTGGCCAAACGAAGTTGTGGCTTGTTCCACAGGACCAAAAGCTTCCTTTGAAAATAGGATGCCTTTTGACTCTCCTGCAATGCCTGATCCCGTCGATTGACCGAAGCCAAAGTCTCGAATATAGGCATTGAGTTTTTCGCTCCCCAATCTTTGGCCAATTTCAACAAAGCCTGGGTTACATGAATTTTCAACAACTTCTAAAAATGTTTGTTGACCATGTCCTGATCTCTTCCAACAGCGCAAGCGTGCGTTTGCTACTTTTACATACCCTGGATCATGAAAGTTATCTTTATGAAGGTCAATGACTTGCTCTTCTATGCCTGCTGCCAATGTTATGATTTTAAATGTAGAACCTGGTTCGAACGTCATCCAAACTGGTAAATTACGATTGTAAATATCAGGATTCACATCTTGGTATTCAGCTGGATGAAATGTAGGGACTGAAGCAAGCGATAACAGTTCACCCGTTTTGGGGTTCATAATAATCGCAAGCGCTTGTTCCGCTTCAAACTTTTCCATCGCCTGCAAAAGTTCTCGTTCAACTACCTTTTGCATTTCTAAATCGATTGTCAATTCTACTGAAGCCCCTTGACTTCCTGTTTTAAATCCGTCATCTACATGTGGAAGTGGAATCCCTTTTGCATCTGTATAGAGTTGGATTCGATCGCCACTTCCTTCTAAAAACGACTCATAAGCATATTCAATCCCTGCAAGTCCTTGACCATCGTAACCTGTAAATCCTAGCAGTCTTGAAAGCAATTCTTTGTTTGGGTAATGTCTTATAAAATCTACACCTGTATATAAACCTTTAATTTGAAGTTTAGTAATCTCATCCGCTTGCGCTTGTGTAATGTTTTTTCCTTCTGGCGCAATCTTTACCATGTATGCTTTTTCAGCTAATTTTTCGCTTAACTTTTTCGCATCTGTCTTTAAAATTGGGGCAAGCGTATGCGCCACACTTTTTACATCCCTGTTTTGTGCAGGCATAAAGTAAAGTGTTGGGGCTAACTTGTTCCCTACAATGAGTTCACCACTTCGATCGAGGATATCACCCCTCATCCCACCGAATGGTATTTCAATATCCCAGTTTTCTTCCGCACGTTCTTTTAATAGTTCATGCTTAATCACTTGCACATGAAAAAATTTTAACACAACAGCGCCAATCATAAGCAAAAAGACGATAAAAACAACTCGTAATCTTTTTTTAGTTTGTAATTCGATTATTTTTCGCAGTGGCCAAACCCCTCACGTTTTTCTATTAACGTATGAGTCAGTCCTAACTGCTATTCATTAACCACCTACGATTGATTCTTCTTCCGCTAATTCTTCAGGTTTATGAATATCTGAAGGATGCCGTAATTGGATGACGATTGGTTCGTTTGGATTCCCTGAAGTTCCTACTGAAAGGCTTTGTTCCGTAACGTATCCATCGCCAACAATTCTAATATCGAGTCCTGATAACATTTTAAAGGACAGGAGCATTTTTTTAGACCATCCTGTAAAATCTGGCAACGTAATTTTTCCTTCTGTTTTTAATAAGACGACTGATCCTTGCCCGGGTTGCGTTCCTTTTTCTGGGTACTGGACCTGTACTTTCCCACTTTCACCGATGATTACCGGAGAGTAGCCTAAACTTTTAAGTTCAGTTTTCGCCTTTTCTACCTCCTGCCCAGTAAAGCCATCAATGAGAGGTGCTTCAATTGGTTCTTCACCTTCTGGCACAATGTTCATATACTTCAAGCTACTCTCCGTGATAGATTTAAATAATTTAGCAACGGGGTCTGCAGCATATTCTCCTTCTTTTAACTGTGGTTGTTGGACGGTGACGTACGTAATTAACTCGGGTTCTTCAATGGGTGCCATACCAATAAACGAGTATAAGTAATTTGTGCCGCCTCTTAAATAACCACCATAACCATTTGGAATTTCTGCGGTCCCTGTTTTCCCACCAAGTGTGTAACCATCTAACGCAAACCTTCGTCCAGTTCCATTTTCCGAGGTGATAGTCGAAGCCAATACCTCTCTGACTTTTTGAGCGGTTTCTTTAGAAATAGGACTTTCTTTTTCTTCTGGTTCTCTTTTTTCAATAATTTTCCCCGTATTCGGGTTTTTTATCTCATCTATAACAAATGGCCTCATCATGACACCGTCATTTGCAATGGCAGTAATCGCTTGAATCATTTGAATAGGTGTCACAGTAGAACCTTGTCCATAGGCTGTTGTTAATCTTTCAGCAGGATACTTATTCAGCAATATTCCTGGTGCTTCTTTCGGTAAATCAATGCCTGTTTTTTGGCCGAATCCAAAGTCCTCCATATATTCCATAACTCTTTTGTCGCCAACCCGTTCAAGTAAATAGGCCATCAATACGTTAGACGACCGTTGAAACCCTTCTAAAAACGAAATGGTTCCCCATCCACTTTTATTCACATCTCGAATTGTTTTATCATATAGCGTATATTGTCCTGATTTAAAATAAGCGTTCGGATCCCATTTCCCCTCTTCAATCGCAGCTGCTAAGGTGAAAATTTTCATTGTCGAGCCTGGTTCTATAGTATTTTCTACAGCTTCATTTAACCAGTTTGACGTTAAGCCTTCACGTGTCGTAGGATCGAACGTTGGGCGTTGGCTCATAGCAACAATCGCACCAGTTTTTGGATTTACAACAATCGCCATCATACTTTTGGGTGAATACTCTTTCTCAATTTCGCTCATCGCGTCTTCTACAAAGTTTTGAATCGTTTTGTCAATTGTAAGTTTTATATCATAGCCATCCTGAGCAGCAGTTACCGCTTTCTCGGTTTTAGGTAATGTGAATCCCCATTTATCAGATTGAAATTCTACTTTTCCATCCGTTCCAGTAAGTGCTTTATTATAAGTTGCTTCAAGGCCCATTTTACCGACAGTTGATACTTTGTGATTTTCATCTTCTTCTCGCGAAGCAAAACCGATTAAATGAGAAGCAAATATGCCATTAGGATAGAAACGCTTTTTCTCTTCAATAAATAAAATCCCTGGCAACTTTTCTTCTTTAATTGCAAGGACGACATCATGGTTAATGTCACGTCCTGCTTTCCCAAATTCTACTTGTTTATTTTTACCTTCTTTTATATCTTCTGGACTTCTCGTTAACTTATTGACTAACTCATTTTTATCCAATGGAAGGTAAGTCGAGAGAACTTCAGCCGCTTTTTCTGGATTATCTACATGATGTGTTTCTCTTGTTCGCTCACTAAGCGATTCATCCAATACGGCAACGAGTCGGTAACTTAACGTATCTGAGGCAATTAACTCGCTATTTCTGTCAATAATTTCCCCACGATTCGCAGGTAATAATGACTCCCTGGCATATTTAGCTTCTGCCATTGACGCAAGAACCTTTCCTTCCGCTTCTCCAGTCACTTGAATAAATAATAACCTTCCAAATAAAATGAAAAAGAGCCCTCCATAAATGATAAACATTAGAAAGGCTCCCCATTGGAATCGAAATTTCTTCATCGTCCAGGCACTACCTTCACGTTTTTCTCGTTTAGATTCAGACCAAGCGCTTTTGCTTTTTCCCAAACTTTTTCATAAGTGGATTCTGCTTGTACTTGGTTGGACAATTCAGTATTTTGTTTGGTCTTCTCTTCAATTTGGCTGCCTATTGATTGTACTTCGCGATTCGCACTGTTAATTTGACCCTCTGTATGTAAAATAAAGGATGAGAAGGTGACTAACAAGGAAGCAAATAATACAAACAGAAATTTCTCGCCTGGTGAGAATAACTTACGGGAACTTCCTTTTTTAATTTCTATTTCTGGTGTTTCTGGGATTTCAACTTCTCGTACGTAAGTCGAGAACACTTTTCTCTGTTCTAATGCCATTAGTTAACTTCCTCCTTAATTTTCTCAGCAATCCTTAACTTTGCGGATCTTGCTCGTTTATTTTGTTCAATCTCTTGTTCACTTGGTAAAATCGGTTTTCTTGAAACAAGCTTTAAAATTGGTTCAACACCAGTAGGAATGATTGGTAAATTACGCGGCAATTCGGGCAATGAGGAGGCCTCTTTAAATATCGCTTTACACAATCGATCTTCTAATGAGTGGAAAGTGATTACGCTAATGCGTCCACCTTTATTTAATAAGGTAATGGCGTCCGTTAACGAATCTTCAGCGGCACCCAATTCATCATTTACAGCGATACGAACCGCTTGGAAAACACGTTTTGCTGGATGACCACCTGTCCGCCTCGTCGCTGCAGGAATACCGCTTTTAATAAGTTCTGCAAGTTCTGCAGTCGTTTCAATCGGCGCTATTTTACGTGCAGCTTCAATCTTCCTCGCAACCCCTTTTGAAAACTTTTCTTCACCGTATCGAAAGAATATTCTTACGAGATCTGCATAGGCCCATTCATTAATCACTTCATGCGCTGTTAATAGATCATCTTTATTCATGCGCATATCTAATGGGGCATCATGATTGTAGCTAAAACCACGTTCTGGCGTGTCTAACTGAGGGGAAGACACTCCTAAATCATAAAGGATTCCATCTACTTTTGTGACGCCAATTTTTGCTAGTTCTTCTTTTAAATACCTGAAGTTCGCATGGATAAAAGTCACGCGTGGCAAATAATCTTTTAGTCTTTCTTTTGCTACTTCAATCGCTGTCATATCCTGGTCAAAACAAATAAGTCTTCCTTGACCCGTTAACCGCTTAATAATTTCCATACTATGGCCCGCCCCCCCTAGGGTGCAATCCACATAGATTCCGTCTTCTTTTATATTTAAGCCTTCGACGGCTTCATCTAGCAATACTGTTGTATGATTGAACATTAGGCTCCGCCTACTTTCGTAAAGTAATCAACTTCTTCCATTCAAAAGTCAAAGTCGATAATATTTTCTGCTATATCATTAAAGGATTCTTCAGATTCATCGTAATAATCGTCCCAAAGATGTTTTGCCCAAATCTCAATACGGCCTGAAACACCAATGACCACACAATCTTTTTCCATTTTTGCATAGCTTCTTAAGGATGAAGGAATGTTAATGCGCCCTTGCTTGTCCAATTCAACTTCTGTTGCACCAGAAAAGAAGAAACGTGTAAATGCCCGCGCATCTTTCTTGGTTACGGGCAAAGCTTTCAGTTTCTCTTCAAGAATCGTCCATTCATCCATCGGGTACCCAAAGAGACAGTTGTCTAGGCCACGTGTCAATACAAATTGTCCTTTAAGATGCTCCCGAAATTTCGAGGGAACAATAAGACGACCTTTTGTATCTACCGTGTGTTGATATTCTCCCATGAACATACTCTTCACCCCACTATGTTAAATTAATGTACCACATCCCCCCACATTCCTCCACCACTTATATAAAATTAACGTCTAAACTTTTAAAAATGTGTAAATAGTACTTGTTTCATTGAGATATATGCCTCGTTCCATTTTCAACACCTCTAAAATACTTTATAAATTTAAAAACCCTTACAAACATAGGATACTAGGCTTTTACGCATGCACCCATAATAGTTCTAAAGTCATAAACGTTTCGCGAAAATTGTCGAAAGAACCAAAAAAACACGCCTATGAGGATATTCTCCCCATAAACGTGCGTTTTATCATTAAAGATAAATAACTTTGTGTGTATCGTCTATTTCTAATGGTAACCGAAGTAAATCTTGTATGAGTGTCGGACCATATTCGTTCATATAGGCATAAGGTGTATAGGCACGTTCTTGGAACCCACCATTTGGAAAAAGCTCATTTTCAACCAAGTTATATTTCCGCAGTGCAACCTCATGCTTTACCAGTAAAGCATCTTCCGACTTTTCTTGTAAGTATTTAAATTGCATCGTGTGAAAAGTTAAGTTTTTTTGCACTTGTTCATGCAACATTTTTTCACTTTCACCGACCAAACCTTCAATTTTCTTATATTCACTTTCGATGACAGCTTTCGCATTTTCTATCGCCTGTTGAAAGGGTTCATTTCGTAATCCGTCAAGATATTGTGCACGTGCAGCCCCAACTTCTCCCGAGATTATATCCATAAACGTGAATGATTTATCTGCAATTACTTTTGCAGTAGGACGCGTCACGAGTGTCAACGACATCCGCGGAACAAAAATCGGCATTTTAACGTCAAGCTTGTGAAACGTTTCTTTTAGAAGAGCCCAATAGGCAAGTTCGCCTGCTCCACCGACAAATGACAGTACAGGGAATACAAAATCTTGCATTAAAGGTCTTGTTGCCACATTATTACTCAGCAGCCAAGGTTCATTTTGCGCGACATTCAGTAATTCCTCTTTTGTAAATCGGAGGCCAACGCTATCATTCACAAATTCATTTTTTCTTCGTGACAGTAAAATACGCCCCGTCTCATGAAGATAAAATAAATGTGCAGCATTTTCCTGCGCATTTAATGGTTTGCCGTAACCTTCACGCTCAAACCGCTGTTCTTTTCCAAACACTGTTTTTGCAATTTCCTCAGATGATTCAATTAATCGACTAAAATAATCACCTTCTAGTTCACGTAAAGGTCCGTATGCAGAATCAATAAATAACAGTCCTTCTTCTGCAAAAAGGCCATTCATTAAGCGAACAAAAAATCCTGTAAACGTTTCTTCTCTTTCAAGGGCATTCAATACTTCTTCTAGCAACTCGTTTGTATGTGCAGTTTCTCCAAACTGATTGAAAACCGATGTGAAAAATTTCTTCATGTCCTCTTGGTTGAAGGTTGCGTCTGATGCCATTACCTTCAAAACAAATTGATCTTTAATTTGTTGTTTTGTCACACGGCCGTTCGTTTGCGTGTACACGTGATTAATTTCGTTAATGTCATGATCTTCACCCGCAACCCAAAAAATAGGGACAACTGGGACACCTAAAGTAGCCCGTTGTTTTTTCGCTAGTAATATAACGGTAATTGCTTTATGTATTGAATACATGGGGCCCGTTAAAATACCTGCTTGCTGACCCCCAATCACGGTTAATGCATCATTTGCAAGTTCATCTATGTGCTTCTTTGCAACCTTCGATAGACCAAACGGTTTCATATAAGACGTGACTACCGAAGCAATTCCCACTCGATTAAAGTCTCGCGTCGATAACTCTTCCACTCTTTTTGGAAAAGCTGTTGCTTCATTAGGATAATCAAAGTATGTATGTACAAATTCTTTATTTGTATTGTAGTGCTGTAAAATTTTATTTTGTTCTGGCAAAACCAGGTT
>JARIDM010000226.1 GCA_029263945.1 Sporosarcina sp. | reverse complement strand
AATAATAAAATTCATTTGACAAGAACATAAGACCAAGTACTAATGGAACTGTTAAATACAACATAATTTGAAAAGTTTGATCTAACGAACGGGTAATGCCTTTCAAATCTTTTTTCGTATGATATCCTGTAATGACTGGAATGAGTGCCATTGAAAAACCAGTTGCAACCATGACAGGAATCATAACAAATTTATGTGTCAGTAAATTCAACATGCTTAAATAAATATCAGACACACTAGATAATCCAATTGATTTCATCGCACTATTAAAGGTCAACATATCCACAAATTGATACAACGGATTGATGATACCTACTAGGACGAATGGAATGACATAAGCAATAATCTCCTTATATATCTCTTTAAGTGGGACGTCGTCTCCTGGTTCACTATTTTCCAGTAAATAGTCGAATTCAGGTTTATATTTCAACCAATAGCGATAAAGAACCGCTAAACTAGCAAGTGCACCAATAAATGCAGCGAATACAGCAAAGTTTACAGCAATCCTAGGGGATTCACCCAAGAAACTCACCACAAACCAAGCACCAGCTAGAACAAAAATAATACGGACAACTTGTTCTACAAGCTGCGAAACTGCAGTAGGCTCCATCTTCTGATACCCTTGTAAAAAACCACGTACCATACTCATCAACGGTACAATAAGAACACCAAAGCTTACCCAACGAATGACTCCTGCAATTTCTTCAACTGAGAATATTTGTTCTTCACTTGCACGAACCAAATTCGCGATAGGTTCAGCCAAAATATATAACCCCAGAAATGAAACGATGCCTGTGATCGCCATAATCTTCATACCAGACTTCAATAACTTACGACTTGTGGCGTAATCTCCAAGCGCATTATATTTAGATACATATTTTGAGACGGCTAGCGGAGCGCCTGAAATTGCAATCGCTAGTGTAATGCTGTAAGGAGTATAAGCATATTGATATAAGCCAATATTTTTTTCTCCTACAATTGCATAAAAAGGAATTAGGTATAAAAGTCCGAGTGCTTTTGACAGGAAAAGCCCAATCGTTAATATTGCGGTACCTTTAACAAGATTTGACGACATATTTGATCCTTCCATTCTCTAAAATCTACTTAATAGTTTACCCTTGCTTTACGCATTTCACAATGATTAACCTTATTCGTGTATAATGGGTAAAAAGTAGAATCACCCAACTGGGCTCTCGCTACTTATTAACTGTAACAAATGAATCGTATTATTTAAATCAAATTCGAAAGCGTGGTTTCATATATGTATGATGTAATTATTATAGGCGCTGGGCCTTCAGGACTGATGGCTTCAATCGCTGCCGCAGAAAACGGACGAAAAGTGTTGGTACTTGAAAAAGGGAAAAAACCCGGCAATAAACTTGCGATTTCAGGGGGTGGGCGATGCAATGTGACCAATCGTTTACCACAAGAAGAAATCATCAAAAACATTCCCGGAAATGGACGTTTCTTGTATGGACCTTTTTCCGTTTTTAATAACGAAGACATCATTCAGTTTTTTGAAAATCTTGGTGTTGCGTTAAAAGAAGAAGATCATGGTCGTATGTTCCCCGTATCGAACAAAGCGAAAGATGTGGTCAATGCTCTGCTCTCTGAAATGGAAAGATTGCATGTAGATCTTAGACTTGAAACCCGTGTAGCAAAATTACTCATGGATGAAGAACAAATTCTAGGTGTTCGTTTAACATCAGGTGAAGAATTTCGTTCCCACGCAGTTGTATTAGCTGTTGGTGGAAAAGCTGTTCCTCAAACAGGCTCAACGGGTGACGGATATCCTTGGGCAGAACGTGCAGGGCACACTGTTACGACATTATACCCGACTGAGGTTCCGTTGTTATCAAGTGACGCATTCATCAGCTCGAAGCAGTTGCAAGGACTTGCACTTCGCGACGTCGCAGTTTCTGTATTAAACGGCAAAGGCAAAACGTTAATCACACATCAAATGGACATGCTTTTTACCCACTTTGGCTTAAGTGGTCCTGCCATATTACGCTGTAGTCAATACGTCGTCAAAGAACGGATGAAAAACGGAAATACACCCGTTGATATAAAGATCGATTCTCTCCCTTTATTAAATGAAGAAGAAGTTTTTCAGCAGTTAAATAAAACTGCAAAAGACGATCCAAAAAAGCAAGTCGGTAATTCTTTAAAAGGGATTGCGCCTGAACGTTGGTTACATTTTTTATTTGCAAAAGCCCTGATTTCACAGGATGAAATCGGTGCAGATCTGACAATCGAAAAGTTACGCGCATTAGCAAAGCTACTCAAAGGATTTACAATGCAAGTGAACGGTACACAGCCAATTGAAAAGGCTTTTGTCACAGGTGGCGGGGTGTCTGTGAAAGAAATCGTTCCTAAAACGATGGCTTCTCGTAAAAAAGAAGGCTTGTACTTTTGTGGCGAAATAATAGATATCCACGGATACACTGGCGGTTATAATATTACCTCTGCACTTGTTACGGGCAGAATTGCAGGGATGAATGCTGGGTCATTCGCTGAAGAACAACGATAAGTAAATCATTTTAAAAAACGCGCATCCTTTTTAAAAGGACGCGCGTTTTTGTCATAAGTTTCACTGCGCTACAATATTGACAAGTCTTCCAGGAATACCAATGATCTTCTTAATTTCTTTTCCTTCTAGGAATTCTATCACTGTGTCATCTGCTAACGCAATTTCTTCCAGTTGTTCTTTTGTACTGTCTTTTGCGACAACGATTCTTGCACGAACTTTACCGTTTATTTGAACCGCAATTTCAACCGTATCATCTACCAGTTTTGACTCATCGAATGTCGGCCAAGCCACGTAAGAAATCGTCTCAGCATGACCAAGCTTCTCCCACAGTTCTTCTGCAATATGTGGGACAACAGGTGCGATCATCTTCACGAAGCCCTCTACATATTCTTTTGGAATTGTATCTGCCTTATAGCCTTCATTAATAAAGACCATTAACTGTGAAATTGCTGTGTTGTTACGCATCCCTTCAAAGTCTGCTGTTACTTTTTTCACAGTTTGGTGATACACTTTTTCAAGTTTTCCACCTGTTTCATCTACAATTTTTTCACTTAATGTACCGTCTTCATTAACAAATAAACGCCAGATGCGGTCTAGGAATCGTCTTGAGCCGTCTAGGCCATTTGTTGACCATGCTTTTGATGACTCGAGTGGGCCCATGAACATTTCATAAATACGCAACGTGTCTGCTCCGTGAGAGTGTACAATATCGTCTGGGTTTATAACATTCCCAATCGATTTTGACATTTTCTCGTTCCCTTCGCCTAAAATCATCCCTTGGTTAAATAACTTTTGGAATGGCTCTTTCGTATGAACGACACCGATATCAAACAGTACTTTATGCCAGAACCGCGCGTATAGTAAATGCAGCACTGCATGCTCTGCTCCGCCTACGTATATATCAACTGGTAACCAGCGTTTCGCAAGTTCTGGGTCAATTAACGCATCCTCATTATGCGGATCGATATAGCGCAAATAATACCAGCAACTGCCGGCCCATTGCGGCATTGTATTCGTTTCCCGGCGACCTTTCATCCCTGTTTTTGGATCTACTACGTTTATCCACTCTTCGATATTGGCAAGTGGGGATTCTCCTGTACCACTTGGTTTAATATTATCCGTAATCGGTAATGTCAGCGGCAACTCAGATTCGTCTAACGCCGTCATCGTGCCGTCTTCCCAATGAATAATTGGAATTGGCTCTCCCCAATAACGCTGTCTTGAGAATAACCAATCACGTAAACGATACGTAATCTTCTTCTCGCCTGTCCCTTTTTCTACAAACCAAGCAATTGCTTTTTCAATCGCTTCTTCTTGTCCAAGACCATCTAAGAATCCAGAATTCACATGTTCCCCGTTACCAACGTATGCTTCTTTCGAAATATCCCCGCCTGCGACAACTTCAACAATTGGCAATTCGAATTTCACCGCAAACTCATAATCTCGCTCATCATGTGCTGGAACGGCCATAATCGCGCCTGTTCCGTATGAAGCAAGGACATAATCGGCAATCCAAATTGGCATTTTTTCGCCACTTGCAGGGTTAATTGCATATGCACCCGTGAAGACACCTGTTTTTTCATCTGCAAGATCTGTTCGCTCTAAATCACTTTTCAACTTCACTTCATCTAAATAAGCCGCAACTGCAGCTTGTTGTGCAGCAGTTGTAATTTGAGCAACTAATTTATGTTCAGGTGCAAGGACTGCGTATGTTGCACCATAGATTGTATCAGGACGCGTTGTGAACGCTTCAAACGACAGCTCAGTACCATCAATGTCAAATGTAAGCTGTGCGCCTTCAGATCGACCAATCCAGTTGCGCTGCATGTCTTTCAAACTTTCAGGCCAATCCAGGTCTTCTAAATCTTCTAGTAAACGGTCTGCATAGTTTGTAATACGTAAAACCCATTGACGCATCGGACGGCGTTCCACTGGATGTCCGCCACGTTCAGATAGTCCATCGATAATTTCCTCGTTTGCAAGAACAGTTCCAAGTGCAGGACACCAATTCACATCCACCTCATCTACATACGCAAGGCCTTTGTTATACAATTGAATGAAAATCCACTGTGTCCATTTATAGTAAGAAGGATCTGTCGTATTGATTTCGCGATCCCAGTCATAAGAAAAACCAAGATCATTCATTTGACGTTTAAAAGTTGCGATATTTTTCGCTGTAAATTCGGCTGGATCATTTCCTGTGTCGAGTGCATATTGCTCAGCCGGTAAACCAAAAGCATCCCACCCCATTGGATGTAAGACGTTATAGCCTTGCTTACGTTTAAATGAACTTAAAATATCGGTCGCTATGTATCCGAGTGGATGCCCAACGTGTAAGCCAGCGCCTGATGGATACGGGAACATATCAAGTGCATAAAACTTCGGTTTTGAAGGATCATCCGTCAATTTATATGTTTTATTGTCTTTCCAATATTGTTGCCATTTCTTTTCAATTTGACCGTGATTATAACTCATTTAGAATTCCTCCTCATAAAATAAAAAGTCCCGTCCCTTACATAATGATAAGGGACGAGACTCTATACAAATTCCCGCGGTGCCACCCAAATTGACGATTTTCACCGTCCAACTTGTTTCCTTAACGCGGAAAACGGTATAAGTTACTTTCTTCACCTATACAAGCTCC
>JARIDM010000225.1 GCA_029263945.1 Sporosarcina sp. | reverse complement strand
GAATATGTCTTCATTATATGACCAACAACTTGGTGGTATTTTGATGAAAGTGTCACAGGAAATTATTTATGTTTTCGTCATTGGAAAAGTGTTTTTCGCTTGGTCAAACGAAGAGCGTCAAAATGCTGATGAAATTACGAAACAAGATTTATTAAAACATCAAAATTTACGCATGCATAGTTAAAGCTAAAGAAATCAATTTGTGAAATGGGGAAAATGGCGTGAATGTACCGCTCTTACCGACAATCAGTACATTACTTATCGTACTCTCTGCACTATTTGTTGCGATTGGTTGGAATTTGATACGTCAAAGGAAAATTGAAGCACATAAAAAGTGGATGATTGCAGCGGCTGTTGCAGCTGTGCTGTTTCTTATTATTTATATATCACGCACAATCTTAGTTGGAAATACGTCGTTTGGCGGACCAGATTCAGTGAAGCGCTACTATACGATTTTCTTAATCTTCCACATTAACCTTGCTACATTTGGCGCCATTTTAGGCGGCATTACGTTACGTGCTGGGTTAAAGAATAACTTGGACAAACACCGTAAGCTAGGACCTATTGCGAGTGTTGTGTGGTTTCTAACGGCAATCACTGGCGTTGCTGTTTATCTATTATTGTATGTGTTTTACCCAGGTGGCGAAACCACATCTGCAATTCGAGCCATTTTAGGTTACTAATTACGCACGATAAATGAGAAAGGGTTGACCCAGTGTATGTAAAAACACTGGGTCAACCCTTTTTTTATTAGATTTTAAAGTTCATTTTGATAATGCCTGCTTCACGTGCAGTTGTAAAGAGGATAACAACAACAGGACCTATGAAAAATCCAAGAAAGCCAATCAGTTTTAGTCCAATAAACATGGCAATTAAAGTGGGTAAAGGTTTAAGGCCAATTTGCGACCCCATAATTTTAGGCTCTACTGTTCGGCGCGTAATTAGTAAGATGATCCCTAAAATTGATAGTTGAGTACCTGTCGCTACGTCACCACTCACAAAATAATACAATGCCCACGGTGCAATCACAATGATTGAACCCAGGATTGGGATCAAATCGATAATCCAAATGATAACGGACATAATGAATGCATACTCTGGTTTAATCAGCAAAAGTCCGATGAAGGTAATGGCAAAGATAATTATACTGACCAGAAGTTGTGCTTTTGCAAATCCAAAAACAATGGAATTCAATTTAGTGACCATAAATTTAACTTTTTCGCCAGTTGCTTGTGTTAAGTATTTGGAGAATCCTTTTTTTAATTCCTCTAGTTCTAACATGAAGAGGAAGAGGGCAATGATAAAGACGATTAAACTGACTAAGAAATTTGGCACATCCGCAAGAACAGCAGTTATTTTCTCGTAACTTAACAATTCAAGAATTGAAATACGTAGTGAATCAAATATATTTTTAAATTCGACTTGAATGGATTCAATGACCTCGTTTGGTAAATTTGCAGTGTATTGAAATAGCTTGTTTTGTACATCAATCCATATGCCAGATAAGGTATTGAAGTGTCCAGGTGCTGCTTTGGTGAAATCAATAATTTTCCCGATTAGACGTGTAACCGTATAATAAAACAAAGAAGAAAGAATGGCTAAAATAAATATAAATACAGAAATGACTGCGCCTTTTCTCTTCCATTTAAATTTCTTCTCTACGAGTCTAACCAGCGGATCAATCATCATGGCGGTAATTAATGCGACAATGATTGGGACAGCAACTGGAACGATGTAGATAAATAATAAAATAAGCAATGCGATACTGATTGCGATGATAAAGTTGCGCTTTGTAAGCCAATTGGACACACATCATTCCTCCAATACTGTTTCTACCTCTAATTATAACCAACTATATGTATTTAAGTAGTATGAAGTTGAAAATCATTACGATCCGATTAAATCGACCTAAGTCGACCCGTCAGAAGTTTGGCTGATATGAAAAAACCGAAGAACAATTTGTTCTCCGGTCAGTCTACTTTTATGCTTTTTTTACGTTATGCATTTGTAATGCTTCAGCTACTGCTTTTAATGTTGTTTCGCAGTCGTTTAAAAGACTTTTTGGGAAGTTTTCGTCCTCACCATATTCAACACCAAATGGGTAGTGATGCTTACCGATAACCGGTTTTTTCAGGTTGATCAGCGCATCGCGTGAACCAACATCTCCATCAGTTGTGAATCCGAAAATACGCAAGTAGAATGTACCATCTTTGAGCGTATATTTCTTATCATAAGTTACGCGCTCGTAATCCCATTGTCCACCGCGAATCAAGTTGTGCTCTAGCATAATTTCATCAAGTACAAATAAGTCCGCAGCAATATCTTCAATGCCAGTGTTTTCAAAATACATGTTTGGAAACCTCCTTCTATAAATCATCTAGCTAATTTTCTCTACCTATACATAATAGAACAAATTCACAAGAGTTGCAATGGCAACCTTATGTATAGAGTTGCTGCGTATGCGGAAAGAAAGAAAAGTAAAACAAATTAGTGGAATAGTCTCAGGAAAAAAGATAAAGTGCAAGTAGTAAAATAAGGATTGTCAATATATTTGAAAGCAGTGATATTTTTGAAAAACATCATTAGAATAGGTGTCATCTTTGTGATTGTGCTATTGTTTTTTTATATTACTGGAGATCGTATGAAAGAAAATGAGCCGTTAGAATCACCCGTTAAACATGGGACAGCAGTACCTGTTCAAGATAAGGGTGTAGGATCTGCAATTCCACAAACGTCTCGTCCTGAAAATGGCTTATCAACTTTTGTTGGAAAATCAATTGAAGCACTACAAGAAGACATGGGAGAGCCAACACGGATAGAACCTTCAGCATACGGCTATGAGTGGTGGGTTTATCAAGAAAATGCACGTTTTATGGCTGGTGTAACAAAAGAAGGAATTATAAATCAAATTTTTACGACGGATGCGTCGATCAACATTGAACCATTTGAAATTGGTCAAAATTTAGATGAAATTTACCGCTTCACCATAATTGGTTCTGAAGTAGATGTTCAAATTGAAGAAAATATTTATACGTTTTCGTTGACAAGTGACGATTTACAAACACGCATGTTGGTAACTTATCAAGATTTATATGCGCAATTGTACATTGATCAAGAAAAAGGTGAATTGGCGGCGGTACGTTTTATACAGCCCTCAACATTGGTTCTCCATCAACCTTATGAAATGACTTATATGGGAGAATTACTGTTACCCAAACCACCTTCTTCTGTCTTGCAAGTAGAAGTAAATCGAACGATTGAACGTCAAATCTTTGAATTAACGAATCTCTATAGACAAAAGTATGAAGTAAGAGAAGTAAAGAGTGACTACAAGCTCGACGTTTTTGCGCGTGAACATAGTGAAATGCTCGCGCTTGAAAGCATGTATGTTGAACCACCGAACGCATCAGAAAATCTATTAAACCGCTTAAAAGATGCTTCAATTGAACATAAAAAAGCAGGAGAAAATATTGCATTTAATTATGTGGATGCGATTGAAGCTGTTCATGGTTGGTTGAATTCACCCGCACACAGAAAAGTGTTGCTTGATAAAGATTTTACACATATGGGTGTAGGTGCTTACGGAAATTATTATTCACAAAGTTTCATTAAATTTATAGGTGAAGACAATCGAAAGCGTTAGTGCTTTATTCAACGGTTATCCAAGTACCTGTTTCATTGCCAGCGATTCCTCTAATATATAGGGGAATCGCTGTTTTTTTTGCAAATAAAGCTGCACGTTTTTGTATGATCGCATTTTTACTGTTAAGAAGTGGTAGAAATTCATCAATTCCGAGCTCGTCAAATTTTGTATAGGATTTAACAACCTTAGGATCCCCTGATAAGACCCCTGGTACATCTTTAAAAAATTCAACATGCGTTGCGTTAAGTGCATCTGCTAGCGCAACTGCTGTTAAATCACTCCCCCCTCTTCCTAAAGTCATGACATTGCCTTCGTAATCCATTCCTTGAAAGCCTGGAATAATTACACAGTCCACCGTATTTAAAAAATCTAAAATTGTCGCTGGGTTAATTGTGCGAATCGATGCATCTCCGTATTTACCAGTCGTTAAAATCCCGGTTTGCTTGCCGTGAAGAATTTTATTTGACACGCCAAATTGTTTTAACTCCGCTGACATGACTGATGCAGCGATTAGCTCTCCACACGAAGCAATTAGGTCGCTGGCTTCATGAGCGAGTGGTAAAGCGTCCGAAAGGTTCAGAAGGCTGTCTGTTGCGTATGGATCACCGAGACGGCCAATCGCTGATACGACAACAACAATTTTACCGCACTGTTCGATCCCTTGTTTTATATGGTTCATACTATTTACTCTCATTTCTTCGCTTTGCATGGCGATTCCGCCAAATTTTTGAACAATCATATGAGTCCCAACTTTCTTCGTGTCATTCGAATCATTTTCTTCATACGATAAAATGAAACTTCAATTAGTCGAAGTTCCATTATTACATTTCGTGCGTGTAGCTGATTATGTTACGTCGGCTTAACTGGATTAAATAGTAGCTGTGCTCTCAATATATTCGCAGACAGATAAAATGTTCGGGAAGGAGCGTTATGTGCTGTTATTACATGAGCTATTAAAAGATTGGCCGTGTACATTTTTTGGTGGGAAAATTAATATTCCAATTACGGGGATTACAGAGCATTCAAAAGAGGTGCAACCAGGTTTTATATTCATTGCAAGAAAAGGGGAGCAAGCAGATGGGGTGCTATACATTAGTGAGGCGTTAGATGCTGGAGCTGCGGCAATTGTTGTAGACCGAACTATCAGTGTAAAAGTACCGTATGAAATTCCACTTATTATTGTTTCAGATTGTCGGCGTTTTTTATCACATGCAAGTGCATGTCTGGCAGATCATCCTTCTGAAAAAATGACGGTCATTGCGGTTACGGGTACGAATGGCAAAACAACTGTCAGTCATTTTATAGGACAATTGTTATCAGGTTTTGGTATCCGTACGGCTGCAGGCCGGGGGCCACAGGAGGACTCCCCTGAATGCCCACCATTACAGGCCATCAGCAGCAA
>JARIDM010000214.1 GCA_029263945.1 Sporosarcina sp. | reverse complement strand
ACATTTAACAAGCGTAATTCTCCGAATCTACGTATATCTGAATACACAAGTAAGCCCCCATCTACCATTTCAAAGACAACATGTATATGACGGCGAAATTTTAATTCTGTGATTTCCTCCACATTGTTAACGACGAACCACGCCCCTGTCATACCTAAGTGGCTGACAAGGAGGTACGTCATTTTGTTTTTTTCTAGCTGCAAGTAAATATATTTACTACGACGTGTCACATTGACAATCGTCATTTGTTTCATCGCTTCTACAAAGTCTTGCGATGACAATCCTTTAATAATCGCTTCTTTTCCACGTTCTTTTGAATCGATTACAACTGGTGAAATCGTTACGTCTTTTACGGTCCGACCAATTGCTTCTGGTGCAAATGCACGAACGACTCCTTCTACTTCTGGTAATTCAGGCATTTATGTCCCCTCAATTCATGTTGTACCATGAATTCCCGTAGGAAGAAGCTACTTTTAACGGCACATCTAAGTCAATCGCAGATTCCATTACTTCAGGTACAATTTTCTTTAAAATATCAATTTCATTTGCTGGTGCTTCAAAGATCAGTTCATCATGTACTTGCAGCAGCATTCTCGACTTCAAACCTTCTTTTTCCAACCTTGCATTCATATTAACCATTGCTTGTTTAATGATATCAGCTGCGCTTCCTTGAATCGGCGTGTTCATTGCTGTTCGCTCCGCAAAACCCCGCAAATTAAAGTTTGAACTTTTTATCTCAGGTAAATAGCGTCTGCGGTTCATTAAAGTTGTGACATACCCGTCAACTTTTGCTTTTTTTACAATATCATCCATATATTTTTTCACACCTGGGAAACTCGCTAAATAAGTCGTAATAAATTCGCCTGCTTCTTTACGAGAAATATTAAGGCTTTGTGACAATCCATAATCACTAATTCCATATATAATCCCAAAGTTAACTGCTTTTGCAGAGTCTCGCATTTCAGATGTCACCGCATCGATTTCTACACCAAATACTGTTGCTGCAGTACTTCTATGAATATCCGCACCTTCTCGGAAAGCTTCGATTAACGTTTCATCTTGAGACATATGTGCAAGCACACGTAATTCAATTTGTGAATAGTCCGCTGCAAATAGGGACCAACCTTCTTCAGACGGCACGAATGCCGCTCTAATTTTCCGACCTTCTTCTAGGCGAACAGGAATATTTTGTAAGTTTGGATTAATTGAACTTAAACGGCCTGTTTGCGTCAATGCTTGTTGGAAACGCGTATGGATTTTTCCATCTTCATGAATTTCTTTCAGTAAGCCTTCGATATATGTTGAATTCAATTTTGTCAGTTGACGATACAATAAAATATGGCTGATTACTTCATGTTCACTTTCTAGTTTTTCCAATACATCTGCAGCCGTAGAGTAGCCTGTTTTGGTCTTTTTAATAGGGGTTAAGCCTAGCTTTTCAAATAACACAACACCTAATTGTTTAGGTGAATTAATATTAAATTTGTCACCTGACATGTCATATATAAGCGTTTCTAGATCATTAATTCTGATTGAAAGTTCTTGTCCAATTTCCGCAAGCGCCGCCTTATCTGTTTTCACACCTGTTGATTCCATCTTCCCTAAAATTGCAGCAAGAGGTAATTCTAAATCATGGTATAAATCAAACTGTTCATTTTCTTTTAATTGTTCTTCGATCGTCTCACGCATTTTCCAAACAGCGAGTGCTTTACGACAAGCATGTTCAGCAAAAACCTTTTCAGGGGCAATTGCTTTCTTTGCACCTTTTCCGTAAATCGTTTCATCTTGTTGAACAGCTGTGTAGTTAAATTGCCTAACTACAGAAGCTACGTCCGTATACGTGGTAGATGGACTTACAATATAAGCACCAAGCAACATATCAAATGAAATTCCATTAATTGTGAAATCATGTCGAGCGAGTGATGCAAGCGTAGCTTTTGAATCTGTACAATACTTTTTATTGTGCGGATCTGTTAACCATTTTCTAAGGACTTCGGAACCCTTAGCAATCTCAAGCGGAATAAAAAAAGCATTCGCTTGATCGACCAGTGTAATCCCTAGCACATCTGCACGTAGATAATTGTCATCCATCATTTCAACATGCATAGCCATTTCATTTGATAGGTCGGACGCATTAACATCCGTCACAATCGTAAAGTCAATTTCCTCTTGAGGTTCTTCACTCGCACCTGGCGCAATCTTCTCAAGAAGTGTCGTGAACTTTAATTCCCGGTAAATTTCTTCAACGCGGTCCATATCTGGTCCGTCGTACGCTAAATCTGCTATCGTGATTGTTATTGGTACATCGCGTATGATTGTTGCCAAATCCCGACTCATATAAGCCTTTTCTTCATTCAGCGTTAAGTTTTCATTTAACTTTTTAGCCGTAATTTTATCAAGTGATTCATACACTTTTTCAATAGAGCCGTACTCTATCAGTAATTTGAGTGCTGTCTTTTCACCAACACCTGGTACGCCTGGGATATTATCGGAGGAATCTCCCATTAACCCTTTCATGTCGATGATTTGTAGTGGTTCAATCCCGTACTTTTCCATCACATGAGCTGGCGTATACTTCTCTGTATCGGTAATGCCTTTTCTCGTAATTAATACAGTCGTATTGGTAGATGCTAATTGAGTTAAATCTTTATCACCCGAAATGACAACGACTTCAATATCCGCTTTATCTCCTTCAAGACTTAACGTACCAATAATATCATCCGCCTCATATTGGTCGAGTTCATATTGAGTGATTTTATAAGCTTCAAGCAGTTTTCGTAAGTAGGAAAATTGTTCTGAAAGCTCGGACGGGGTCTTTTGACGCCCCCCTTTATATTCTGCATACGTTTTATGACGAAACGTAGTTTTACCAGCATCCCATGCAACGAGCATGTGCGTCGGCTTCTCTTCCTCGATTATATTTTGTAACATCATCGTGAAACCGTACACAGCATTCGTATGAATCCCTTGGTCATTTGTTAATAGGGGCAAAGCAAAAAAGGCTCTATATGCAAGGCTATTCCCATCAATTAATACAATTTTATTTTTCGTCAACTTCTTCCACTCCTATTCATCCCGATTACACCATTTAATCTTTACAGTTAGATTTAAACTTCCTTATCCATACCACATTAAAAACCATCATCTTCATCCATCTTACCATGTTTCGTAAGCGGAGATGAAAATGATGGTTCTGTGCGTTCAGAAACAACATAAATTAAAGCATTCGTCTTTAAAACGGGTGCTATTCTAAATAGCCAGTTAACAACTTCGCATACGGCGAATCTGCTGGCAATATTATCATTGTATCTTTGCCAACTGTCTTTGCGTATGACTGCAGTGTTCGATATAGGTTATAAAATGCTGGATCTTTAGAAAATGTTTCATTATAAATTTTTGCAGCTTCTGATTCACCTTCTGCATGAATGACAGCCGCCTCTTTTTTAGCTGTCGCAAGCATTTGTTGTACTTCTCGATCTGTTTCCGCTTCTATTCGACTTCTGTCTGCATCCCCTTCAGATAAATACTTCTGTGCAGTGGATTGTCTTTCAGAAATCATTCGCGTATAAATTGACTGCTCGTTCTCTTCAGGTAAATCAATGCGTTTCATACGTACGTCAACGACTTCAACACCAAAATTTCCATCATTTAAAAACTCGTTCACCCGATCCGTTACGCGATCGTTTAAACTACCACGTGAAGAATTTTCATCGTTGACGACATCCACATAGTCGAGCTGCCCCAGTTCGGTTCGGACGACGGAATAAATAAACTCTTCTACTCGAGCCTCCGCATTCACAATGTTCCTTGCGTTTGAAATCATTTTACCAGGGTCTGTAATTTTCCATACAGCATAGTTATCAATGATAATTCTTTTTTTATCTTTCGTGTTAATTTCTGCTTCAGATACATTGTAGATCATTTGACTTTTCGGTAGCGTCATGACGCTTTGGATAAAAGGAATTTTCATATTTAATCCTGGGGTTTCAATAATACGTGTAATTTCTCCAAATTGACGAACGACTCGATATTCATTTTCTTTTACGATAAATAAATTAGCAATTATGATCACGAGTAAAGCAAAAGTTAACGTTAACGTGACCGTTAATTTAAGATATTTTTCCATTTCAAACGCTGGCCTAATTTGCGTTGGTTTGTTGGGATCATTTTTTGCTTTTTGTTTAGCCCGTTGATTTTGTTTGAATCTTTCTTCCATATTTTTAAATGGGTTGTTATCATTGTTCATCTGTAGACTCCCCCTTTTCCTCAGTTGGTGGAGCATTTTGGATTGGTTGGTTCTGTAGTTGCTGGAGTGGCAGGTATTTCATTGTTTCTCCACTATCGTTCATAATATAAAGTTGTGCATTAGGCAGGACTTGTTCTAAGGTTTCGATGATTAAACGTTGACGTGTAATTTCTTTGTTTTCTTTATATTCCACGTAAAGTTTATTAAATATAGCAACATCACCGATTGCTTGTTCTACACGCGCCGTTTTCTCTCCTAATGCGCGTGATTTAATTGCATCTCTTTCCCCTTTTGCTTCATTTACTTTTTGGTTTTCATATTTTTGCGCCTCATTAATCTTTGTGTTTTTAGTCTCTCTTGCGTCCGTTACAGCTGTAAATGCGGCGCGCACTTCTGCATTTGGAAGTTCAACATCTTGTAATTTCACGCCTTGTATAACGACGCCTATATCATATTTTTCTATTAAAGATGCTAGTAAGTCCCTTGTTTTGGCCTCGATATCCGCTTTTCCGTCAGTTAGCGCAGCGTCTATCGTGGAACTGCCGATAACAGAACGTATTGACGCAGAGGTTGAATCGTGCAATATCTTTTTTGGATCTTCTGCATGGAATAAATACTTATGTGGTTCAGTAATTTTCCATTGGACGATTAGGTCTGTTAAGACGATATATTCATCCCCTGTAATCATTTTTGTTTCTTTGTCATATGAAACAAGGTCACCGGTTTCATCTTGTTTATATCCAAACTTCAAGCTGTATGTTTCCTTTGATAAGACCTCTACATGCTGAATTGGCCAAGGCAGTTTAAAATGAAGGCCAGAATCCGTAACGGTTGAATTCGCCTGACCAAATGTGATGACTACAGCCTGTTCTGACTCATCGACTGTATACCATGTTGTAAAGCCAATAATAAGTAAAACTACTCCAATTATTCCCATACCGAAAATCATTAAAATACGTCGAACACTCATTGAAACTCCCCCTTAATAAATGTAACCTATCTTTTATACGTTCAACCGACAGAATAGTTTCAATATAAAAAAGAACCCGATTGAACATTAATGTTCAATCGGGAGTTTAATATAGAAAGCCGTACCTATCCCCAATTGGCTATACACTTCAACCGTCCCATGATGTGCTTCAACCAAATGCTTAACAATCGCCAAGCCTAAACCAGTACCTCCTGAATCCCTACTCCTCGCACGATCCACTCTGTAAAAGCGTTCAAATAGACGAGGGAGCTCGGTGGCCTCTATCCCTATCCCTTCATCCTCTACAATAATAAGGATATTTTCATTTACTTTTTCTACTGCAATTTTAATTGTTTTTTCATCTTTAGAATAAGCCACAGCATTTGATAGTATATTTACAATCACCTGAATTAATCGTCGCTCGTCACCTTTAATAGGGAAATCTATTGTTTTTTCAAATAATAGATTCATTTGTTTTTCTTTAATTGTCCCTGATATTAATTGTAAAGCTTCGTTAATTACTTTATTTAAATCGACTTCTGTATATTCAAGCTTAAAGCCAGCTCTTTCAACACCAGATAATACAAGCAAATCGTCAATGAGTAAATGAAGTCGATCACTTTCTTTTTGTATAATTTCTAAAAACTCTTTTAGTATGAGAGGCTCTTCCATGGCCCCTCCTAACAACGTCTCAGCAAATCCTTTTATCGAAGTAATCGGTGTTCTGAGTTCATGAGAAACGTTTGCTACAAAATCTTTCCTAACTTCTTCTAAGTGGACAAGCTCTGTCACATCATGAATCACTACCACAATGCCAAGCCAGTTCCCATGATCGCCAATCACCGGGGCTCCATACACACTGAATACGACAGGCTTATGATCGACTTCTACATGTACCTGTGTGTTACGCCTTTGTTCTGTCATAAAAACTTTTTCTATTAAGGATGTTATTTCAGGTGGTAAACCAATTGAATTCACAGTTTTCCCAATAATTTCTGTTGTTTCAAAACCAAACGTCTTCCTGAATACCCCATTTACTAAAGTAACAGTCCCACCTCTACCAAACATGAGAAGTCCACTTCCCATACTTTCAATAAGCGTTTTTAATCTTTCTTTCTCTATGCCTCTAACATCTGACATTTTCAGCATATTTTCCGATATTTTTCTGATGGCAACTGAAAGCTCATCATTATAACTTTGGTCAAATGGTACAGAAGGTTGAGTATACTCCCCTTCCGATATTTTAGTTGCAGCTGTTGTCATATTGTCTATCGGTTGTGCATACATTTTTAAAAATTTTATCGCCATCATGGAAGAGAGTAGAAAAGCAATCACTAACACAATGACTAAGTAAATTAAGTAATACTGTTGTGCTGTCGAATCAGTCTCTATTTTAAACAAAGGGAAAAACTGGCCAAGTACAATTCCAATACCCGTTAATACTGTTAGGAGTAAGATGATAAACGCACCAACAAGTCGCCTATACAAACTTTTCATTTTATTTCCAGCTCCTCAAATTTATATCCTATCCCTCTTACAGTTTTTATATAGATTGGTTTCTTCGTATTCTCTTCAATTTTTTCTCGTAAATGACTGACATGTACATCAACAATCCGTGTATCGCCCGCAAAATCATAATTCCAAACCGCACTTAACAGAACATCACGAGACAGCACTTGGTTTTTATTACGAACAAAGTACAAAAGCAGTTCGAACTCTTTAAGTGTAAACTCTAATTTTTCGTCTCCTAGATATGCTTCATATTGGTCGGAGTATATTGTTAACGGTCCAACTTTTAAAGTGGCCATTTCATTTTGTTTTAACATTTCTTGCGGTTGTATTTGAGGACTCGTTCTTCTAAGGACTGCTTTTACACGTGCGACAACTTCTCTCGGACTGAAAGGTTTTGTCATATAATCGTCTGCCCCTATTTCAAGCCCTAACACTTTATCAAGCTCTTCTCCTTTAGCCGTGAGCATGATAATCGGTATGTTAATCGATTGATTTCTTAAGGTTTCACATACTTCCAACCCGTTAATCTCTGGAAGCATTAAGTCGAGTAATATTAAATCTGGTTTTTCTTTTCTAACTTTTTCTATTGCCTCTCTACCATCTGCAGCCATAATCGTTTCAAAATCAGCTTTTTTTAAATTATAATCCAGTAATGTGCGAATTGATTGTTCATCATCTACAACAAGTATTCGTTTTTTAATACCTTCCATACTGCATCCCTGCTTTCAATCCAATAAACCTTGGCTAGCGCCTAGAAGTCCAGTTTTTTTCGTCTTTATAATAATAGCAATATAAACTTTAAAAACCAAACATTATTAATTCTCAGCACAAATAGAGCTACGACATAACGTAGCTCTATTTGTATTGCAAGCATCCTAGTGGGGGAATTAAAAGTTATCCATTGCATCTGCCGTTAATCGATCGACAACTTTAGGCGGAACGATTGTGACACATCCCGTTACAACAAGTTCTTTTTCTTCGTCCCAAGCATCCACTTGAATGATAACTTCGTTTGCTTGAACATTAACTTCACTTACTTCTAA
Organism: Sporosarcina sp.; assembly: GCA_029263945.1. Lineage (GTDB taxonomy): Bacteria > Bacillota > Bacilli > Bacillales_A > Planococcaceae > Sporosarcina. Next base: position 2,436 of record JARIDM010000214.1, on the reverse strand, counting down.
AGTAAATTCAATTGTTGAATAATGATAAACAGGTTTCGGAAACTTAAGTTGAGCCTCCACAACATGAGAACCAGGTCCTGGTAAGTACTTTGATGTTGCAGATGTTACGATACCTGTCAACATAATCGTCGGCACAATTGGTTTTTCATATTGCGTTTTAGCTGCAAAATCATGTTGTATATAAAGTGGATTTCCATCGTTTGTCAGTCCCAAATATAATAGTAAATCCTTGTCTTCGATTTTTTCTGTTAACTTTAGTTTTTCACCTACTGAAATCTTTTCAACTTCTCTACCTAATTGTCTTTTCTTCCCAAGGATCAACTAAATTCCTCCTTTAAGTATGATTCCGCTGATACACAATACGATTACTTTTATTCAGTCAAATTCATAATAGGGTTTTCTTGCGACGCCACCCGAGCATATAAGGAGGCTACTGAAAAAGTCGACCTTTCTTTAATATACTCGACTTGAAGCTTAGGTTGCGTTCTTGTCGCATAATAAAGTCATTATGAAGTTGACTGTGTATAAATAAAAACCGGATAGACAAGCTATCCGATTTTATTTATGAAAGAATATTCATGACTGCTCTTACAGAGTTCGCTGAGTTTTCAAGCGCAGCTTTTTCATCATCTGATAATTCAAGTTCAATAATTTTTTCAATACCAGATGCGCCTAGAACTGTTGGTACACCAATATATATGCCTTCAAATCCATACTCGCCTTCAAGATAAGCAATAGAAGGGAGTACGCGTTTCTGGTCTTTTAAAATCGCTTCTGCCATTTCAACGAGGGATGCAGCAGGCGCATAATAAGCTGAGCCATTTCCGAGTAAGTTTACAATTTCAGCGCCACCTTTACGTGTTCGCTCAACGATTTCTTCCAAACGCTTTGGTTCTATTAACGTTTCTAATGGAACCCCTCCTGCAGAAGAGTAGCGAACTAATGGAACCATATCATCTCCGTGTCCACCTAATACAAATCCAGTGACATCTTTCACGGATAGATTTAATTCTTGTGCAACAAACGTTCTAAATCGCGCTGTATCCAACACACCCGATTGACCAATTACACGTTCTTTCGGGAAACCTGATGTTTTATAAACCGTATAAGTCATGGCATCAACAGGATTCGTTAATACAATTATCGTCGCATTAGGTGAATGTTTTACAATATCACTTGTGACCGCTTTCATGACTTTCTGATTCGTTTGAACAAGATCATCCCGGCTCATGCCTGGTTTACGTGCAATTCCAGCTGTGATAATGACAATATCTGAGTCTTTTGTATCCGTATAATCTGACGTGCCAATAATATTCGCATCAAAACCTTGCACGGGGCCTGCTTCAAGCATATCCAGTGCTTTCCCTTTAGTCGGGGCTTCCATTTGGGCAATATCAACTAGTACTACATCACAAAGTTCTTTTTGTGCAAGAAGAAATGCTGTCGTTGCACCCGTAAAACCAGAACCAATTACTGAGACTTTCTTACGTTTCATTGTCATGAAGAACGCTCCTTTTTTTATATGTATGAAGAAGGGGAAAATTTCCCCTTCTCATTAATCTTGCTTTTAACTTATAGGTTTTTAATTAATTCGTCAGCGAATGCAGACGTTTTAACTTCAGTAGCACCATCCATTAGACGTGCGAAGTCATAAGTAACAACTTTAGATGCAATTGTTTTTTCAATCGCAGTTTCAATCATTTTTGCTGCTTCTCCCCAGCCTAAATGTTCTAACATAAGAACACCAGATAATAATAGTGAAGAAGGATTTACGACATCTTTACCAGCATATTTCGGTGCTGTTCCATGAGTCGCCTCAAAGATTGCATGTCCAGTCAAGTAGTTAATGTTCGCACCAGGTGCAATTCCAATACCACCAACTTGTGCAGCTAGCGCATCAGATACATAGTCCCCGTTTAAGTTCATCGTTGCAACAACATCAAATTCTTTTGGACGTGTCAAAATTTGTTGTAGGAAAATGTCTGCAATTGCTTCTTTAACGATAATCTTTCCTGCTGCTTCAGCTTCAGATTGTGCTTTGTTCGCAGCATCTGTACCGTCTGCATCTTTAATCGCATCATACTGTCTCCATGTGAATACTTTGTCGCCATACTCTTCTTCAGCAACTTCGTAACCCCACTTAGCAAACGCACCTTCAGTAAATTTCATAATGTTCCCTTTGTGAACGAGCGTTAATGATTTACGGCCTTCTTTAAGGATATAGTCAAGCGCTCCACGAACTAATCGCTTCGTTCCTTCTTCTGATACGGGCTTGATCCCAATTCCTGAAGTTTCAGGGAAACGGATATTTTTAACACCCATTTCATTTTGTAAGAAATCGATTAATTTCTTCGCATCATCAGTCCCTTTTTCATATTCGATTCCAGCATAGATATCTTCTGTGTTTTCACGGAAAATAACCATGTCACAATCTTC
>JARIDM010000206.1 GCA_029263945.1 Sporosarcina sp. | reverse complement strand
TTTATCGCATTTCTACTAATCGCGATCACTAGCCTTTTCATGATGAAATGGCAAAAGGAGAGAACTTAAATTGAAAAAATTATTAGCTATTGGCGGAGTCGTTATCGTCATATTTGTCTTAATTATCGTACTGACAAACAAATCGAACGAAGTCAAACTGAAAGACAGCCCCTATGACAAAGAAAATCTTGAAGCTTCCACAATCGATTTAATCGACAATGAAAATTATCAAAACATTATCATGCCAGATGAATTAGAAAAGAAAATTGCTTCTGGTGAACCTGTAACTGCTTATTTCTTCAGTCCATTATGTAGTTACTGCATGGAAATGACGCCAGTTCTTATGCCCATTGCAGATGAAATGGGTGTGGAAGTATTTCAATACAACGTACTAGAATATCCCGAAGAAGCAGCAATCTATAATATCGAAGCGACGCCTTCGCTCATTTATTTTGAAGATGGAGAAGAAGTCGTGATCACCGAAGACGGCAAAGAAGTTGACCGTAGCCGCCGCGTCGGCGCACAACCTGAAAATTATATCCGTGAGTTTTTCGAGAAATTCGCCCTTAAAGAGGATGGGACAAAATGACATCATTTGACTATATAATCACAGAAGATGGCACGACCATTGAGCAGTTGCTCCGAGAAGATTGGCAAGCAGGTAAAAAGACGGTTCATTTGATGCGCATGGAGAAGAGTGTAACGAATGCTACAGGCGAACCAATTGAATGGAAAACGCCTCTTAAAGCGAATACAGAAATTTCATTTAACGTGCCAGGTGCTCGTTCTACCTATATCTCGAATGAAGCAGAAGAAATTGAGGTTCTTTTTGAGGATGCACATATTCTAGCAGTTGTAAAACCCGCAGGAATTGCAACGCATCCAGATCAGGCTGAACAAAGGGACACACTGATGAACATTGTGATGGCGCATATTGAAAAACAAGGCGGAGACTACGCTGAGCATATTCATAGATTGGATAAGGGGACAGGTGGTGTACTTATCGTCGCTAAACATCCAATTGCAAAAGCCCTTTTTGATCGTATGATTGAACAAAATGAAATTGTTCGAAAGTACGAAGCGGAAGTAGATGGCTTAGTGAAACGACCTAAAGGAACAATTAAACTGCCAATTGGTCGAGATCGTCATCACCCACTTAGACGTCGGGTTTCACTCTCTGGTCAAAATGCGATTACACACTTCCGGATTATAGAACGTAAAACGGATACCACACTTGTCGAGGCAGAACTTGAAACAGGTCGGACCCATCAAATTCGAGTCCACCTTGCGCACCTAGGACACCCTGTGAAGGGCGACACGCTTTATGAAGGCAGTGAAACAGATGATGGACAATTCCGCTTAACGGCTACAGCGGTTTCATTTATTCATCCGATTACTAAAGAATCTATCCGCATTGAAAAATAAAAAAGTCTTGGAGATTCGTTCTCCAAGACTTTTTTTATTTTACCGCTAGTTTTTGAATGCCATTTTCAAGACGCTCATCGACTTCTTTGGCATCTTCAATATGTTCAACAATTAAATCATGTGCCTGTGCGAATAAGTTTTTGGCATCGAACAGTTCGTTTTTCACTTCTGCTGATAACTGCTTTTGCTCTTCAATTCTTTCTTGAATCGAACCGATATCGCCTTGACTCTCTTCAATCGTTTTCAAGATACTTTCAATCTTCTGCGCAGTAGAAAAACTTATTTGAATCCCTTGGTCGACAAGATCTGCACTCGTTTTAGTAGAAGTTAGCGCCGTTTCAATTTCAGTACGCAATGAATTTGTTAACGCTTGTATATTGGTTATGCTTTGCGATGTACTTTCCGACAAATTACGTACTTCTTGTGCGACAACGGAAAATCCTTTTCCAGCTTCACCAGCTCGTGCTGCCTCAATTGAAGCATTTAAAGCAAGTAAATTCGTTTGTGCCGCGATACCTTCAATCACACCAACAATTGATTGTATTTCAACTGAACGCTCACTTAACGTGATCATATTTTGCTCAGATGCTTGTATTTGAGTTCCCAGATTTTTAATCACATCTGCGGTTGTCTTTACTTCTCTTGTGCCTTCAGTTGCTTCAGACACCATCGACTGTGATTGCTTCTCTAACGAAAGGCCTCTTTCATAAAGTTCTTCTGACTTTATCGTTGTCTGTTCACTTAACGCTCCGATATTTTCAAAACGTTCCTCGATTTTCCCAACTGCATCGCCTAACACATTATGCTGCGCATTCACTTTTTCATGTTGGGCCACCGCAGCATTCAACTCTACTTTTAGATCAACCAGGCGTTCTTCTTCCTGTTCTGTCTTCATTAAATAATTATCTTTCAACAAATTAAGTTCACTTTGTAAATAATCTTCATCTATGCCTTTTCTTTTCTTATTAAACATCCTACGCCTCCATACTGAATTCCTTCACTAGCCTCAATGATAACATAATCGTTCAAATAACCGAAGAACCCTTTAGGGATTGAGGACTAAGCGATAAGAACTAGATATAAGTATTTTCATCGTAGCCTGATTAGAAATCTTCTGGGTTTGTACCACATCGTTCATCTAAATTAAGTGCATTAATGGTGTCCATTTCACTTTTAGACAATTCAAAGTCACCAACTGATATATTTTCAACAATTCGTTCTGGAGTGACAGACTTGGGAATAACAATTAAATCATTTTGAAGGTGCCAACGAATAATGACCTGTGCGCTTGTTTTTTGATGCTTCTTTCCGATATGTTGTAAAGTTGGTTCTGTTAGTAAGCCACCTCTTGCAAGGGGTGACCAAGAAGTTACTGCAATCTCATGTTCTTTACAAAATGCCCTTAACGGTTCTTGTGTTAACCGAGGATGTACTTCGACTTGATTCACCATTGGTTGAACATTTGCTTTCGCAAATATCTTTTCCAAATGGTGTTCATGGTGATTTGAAACACCTATCGCACGGATGAGCTTTTCTTCATACAATCGCTCAATGGCTAAATACGTATCGACAAACTTATCTTTTACTGGCCAATGGGTTAAATATAAATCCAAATACTCTAAGTCTAATAATTTCAAGGATTTCTCAAATGCGCGAAGTGTTTCATCATAGCCCTGGTCTGTATTCCACACCTTTGATGTTATAAATAAATCTTCTCTTGCGACACCTGAGTGACGTATCGCTTCTCCAGTTTCTTTTTCATTTTCATAAATAGTTGCTGTATCAATTGCACGATATCCTGCTTTTATTGCATAACTAATCGCTGCGAGGGTTTCTTCTGAATTCGTCATTTTATAAACACCGAGTCCAAGCTGTGGCATCCTTACGCCGTTCGAGAGCTCTTTAATTTTATTAAAAATGGTCATAATTCTCTTCTCCCCTTTCATGATAGGTCTCTATATTGTACTAGCCAAAAAAATTTTTGTATACGAATTGCTTTTAACTATTGAATTATTGTCCAATAACGAATATTATAGGTAATGTATTTATAATTGTTCGTATTTAGGAGGAGTATTTCATTGTTTCGTTTAAAAGAACATAAAACAACCGTCAAAACTGAAATTTTAGCTGGGATGACCACTTTCTTAACGATGGCCTACATCGTAATTGTGAATCCTATTATTCTAGCAGATGCTGGTGTCCCTTTTGACCAAGTATTCCTTGCTACGATCATTGCAGCCACAATCGGTACACTCTGGATGGCATTATTTGCAAACTATCCAATTGCCATTGCGCCAGGAATGGGTTTAAATGCTTACTTCACTTCTATTGTACTCTCATCTGACGGTCAACTAGACTATATGGCAGCTTTTTCAGCCGTTTTTATTGCGGGTATCTTTTTCGTTATTTTATCGTTAACACCATTTAGGGAAAAACTAATTAAATCGATTCCACAAAACTTAAAGCACGGAATTACGGCAGGAATCGGTTTGTTTATTGCCTTTATTGGATTGAGACTTTCTGGCCTCGTCGCAAGTCATGAAACCAATCTAGTACAGCTTGGTGACCTGACATCGCCCCCAGTTTTGCTGGCACTCTTTGGGTTACTCGTAACCGTTGTCCTCATGACACTTAACGTTTATGGTGCCATTTTTATTGGCATGCTGTTAACAGGCGTTGTCGCGTTTTTCACAGGGCAACTTAAATTTACAGAAGTACTTTGGAAAATACCTAATCTACCTGAGGGGATTATCGTCTGGAATCCGATTACGGCAATGGGCGATGTAATCTCACACGGATTATTTGGGGTTGTTTTTGCATTTTTGATTGTGACAATGTTTGATACAACTGGCACAATGATCGGGGTTGCCAAACAAGCAGGTTTGATGAAAGGCGATACGCTACCTCGTGCACGCCATGCGCTACTAGCGGACTCTATCGCTGCAACAATCGGTTCAATGTTTGGGACAAGTCCAACTTCAGCTTATGTTGAATCCTCTTCTGGCGTCGCTGTGGGCGGGCGTACGGGCTTAACAACTTTGACCGTTGCGATTTTATTTATGCTTGCAGCTTTTTTTGGTCCATTCGTCAGTGCATTATCAGGTGTTTCTGCGATTACCGCACCAGCATTAATTATCGTTGGAAGTTTAATGATTGGTGTCGTAAAAGAAATTGACTGGGATTCTTTTGATGAAGCGTTCCCTGCATTTCTCATTATCCTAACAATGCCACTCACCTCGAGTATTGCAACTGGGATTGCACTTGGATTCATTACCTATCCATTGCTTAAAATTGTCAAAGGCAAGTGGAGACAAGTTCCACTTCTTTTATATGTGTTCGCTGTATTATTTATTTATCAACTCATGTTTCTTCCTCATTAATCCAATCGTGTTCATTTATGACACGATGGATCGTTCGACAGCGTTTCAACTCTGAAATTATTTTAATCACTGATGTGATTTCTTTTTCAGTGGGAATGGGGTATAATAAGAAAACAGTTATTATTCACTTCATAGGAGGTATATATAAATGAATCTTATTTTAATTTTAGGAATCTGCGTCGCTTTCCTAACAGCGATTCTTACTGGTGGCTATGATGATAAACCAGGAATTAACCAAAAGAAAAAACGTGGCAATCAGCCAACATAATACAAAACAGGACTTGCGTATGTGCAAGTCCTGTTTTTTTATTCCCTCTTCTATTTCAACGTCGGAGCGTATTAAGGTCACTGCAAAATTGACTCATTGAATTAGATTTAAAAAAGATTGTTGACGAAGGGCTTCATAAATTAAAATGGCAGCTGTATTCGATAAATTAAGTGCACGAATATTTTCATTCATCGGAATGCGCAAACAACGGGATTCATTTTCCTTCAAAATCTCTTCAGGAAGACCTGTCGTTTCTTTCCCAAAAACAAAAATTATATCTTCTTTCTCATCTGAGTAATCGAATGCGCTATACGGCGCGTCACCAAACTTTGTAATAAAGTAAAATGTTGCGTCTGAATAAGTTTCAAACAAAGCATTGATGCCATCATGATAGTTCACATCGACATGGCTCCAATAATCTAATCCTGCTCTTTTTAACATTTTATCATCTGTAGAAAAACCAAGTGGTTCAATTAAATGAAGGATCGTTCCTGTTCCTGCGCACGTCCGAGCAATATTTCCCGTATTTGCTGGAATCACTGGTTCAAATAACGCTACATGTATCGGCATCTCAACACTTCCTTTAGCTTATATCTTCATGTTTTCTTTTAACTTATCAAATGCCTGTGCCAATTCAATGCGCACTGATGCATCCTCTTCGATCTTTAACGCTTCTTCCACTGCTTCTAAACAAGCAGCTGACCCTATTTTTCCAAGCGCCCACGCAATCGTCCCACGCATAACTGGTCTTGGATCCATCTTTAACAGCTCAACTAGCATCGGGACAGATGAATCATCTTTAAAGTGAGCCAATGCAATGACAGCATTTCTTTGTATCGGATTTTTTCCTCGCCAAGATCCAGAAACATGACCAAAACGATCTTTGAATTGGCGATTTGACAGTTTTAAAATTGGTTGTAAAAGTGGTTTTGCAAGCTCGGGTTCTGGTCGAAAAGCGTCTTGATGCATATTATGTTTTCTCTTATTCTTCGGACAAATTGTCTGACAGGTATCACAACCATAGACACGATTGCCTATCTTATCTCTAAACTCTTCTGGTATTGTCGTTTTTGTTTGTGTAAGGAAAGCAATACAGCGCTGTGCATTAAGCTGGCCACCTTGAATAAGTGCACCTGTCGGACAAGCATCCATACAAAGTGTACAATCCCCACACTCGTCTTCCATCGGCACATCAGGCGCAAACGGAATGTTCGTAATCATTTCCCCTAAATATACATAAGATCCAAACTCTGGTGTAATGATTGAGCAATTTTTTGCTGACCAACCAATGCCCGCTCGTTCTGCCACTGCACGGTCAGATAACTCGCCTGTATCAACCATCGAACGCATTTTAGCATGCGGCACATGTTCAGCAATAAACGCCTCTAGCTGTGCTAGTTTTTTGCGCAACACAATATGATAATCTGTCCCCCACGATGCACGACAAAAAATCCCTCTACGTTCATCTTTCTTACCTCTAGGTGCATCTTCCATTCTGGACGGGTAAGCAACTGCAATTGCAATGATGCTTTCAGCTTGTTCTAATAATAAAGCTGGCTCTGTTCGTTTTTCTAAGTCTTTTTCCTCGAAACCTGATTGAAACCCAAGTGATTGTTGGCGTACCAATCGGTTTTTCAATTCTCTAAATGGTGCTGCAGTCGTAAACCCAATTTTATCAATGCCTATCGAGTAAGCGTAATCTTTCACTTTTTGTTGTAGCTCAAGCGTATTCATATCAAATCACCTCCCTTATGTTAAAATTAATTTATATTATGCAAAGGATGATCGCAATGAAAATTAATTTTGATACGACAATAATTAATGCCTTACCTACTTTTAAACTAGGCCTTAACCATTATACCAACATCACCGTCTCAGAATCTCCTCAAATGCTTAAAGGCCGCTTACGATTATTTCAAGAGTTTCTATTTTTCGATCTTGAAGATAAACCATTAGATGATTTTCCAGGTGTAAAAGAGTGGCGTGAAATTTGGACAACGATCGGTGCAGATTCAATCCTTCAACCTCATTCGACTGAACGAATTATGCAACGCATTGGCGAACAAAACTATATCGAAACAAAGAATTCCGCAATCGACTTAAATATGTTCTTCTCCCTACAATATCAGATTCCGATTGGCATTTATGATGCAGACAAAATTCAGGGAGACATCACCATAAAACTCGGGGATGCAGAGGCCGGTTACGATGGACTTAACAGGCGCTTTAACACATTAGAAAATATTCCGATTCTAACAGATGCACAAGGTTCTTTTGGTAGTCCTTATGTAGACTCAGTCCGTACTGCAGTCTCTAATGAAACTACGCATGCAATTCAAGTCTTTTTCTTACGTCCTTCTATGCAGATTGGAGACGCTGCTAAATTAACCGAAGCGAGTGGGCGTATGTTCACGGAAATTAATGGTGGCGACAGTCTATCCAAAACCTTGTACAATAAGTAAATCGTGCTAATTTTTATAGGTTGATGGCAAGTTTCAAAAAACATTTATGACGATTGAGTTGTCAACAGTCATAGATGTTTTTTGTTTATATTAATTTCAATAGGAAGCTGATTGCTATACATATTACATGCTATGTTGAACCTCAGTTATTTTTCCTTTTGAGGACTTAGAAATATTTTTCAACATGTTACCTTTTCATTTTGATACAAATTTTTAATTTTAGGATTTGTACTCGTTTCAGCATTGCCGTTTTCATCTAAACAATTGAACGTCACTTCTTCTTTTTATATTAATGGCCTCATAAAAAAAGAAAAAAGCATCTACAAATGCTTTTGACAGCAACATTTGTGGATACTTTAGGCTAGATTAAATGAGTAAGGAACATTGAACACTTTGCATTGTTAAACGCTTCGGTTAAATTTGAGTTGCTTATTGATTTCCTTTTTTAACCCACTCTGCAACAGTTGCTGTACGTTTTGCTTGATACTTCACTGCAGCTTCAACGTCTTCAATCATTTTACCGTCTTGGCCGACCGTTACACTTGTTCCGTATGGGTTTCCGCCTGCCTCAAATAGAACGGGATCACTGTATCCAGGCGTCGCAATAATCGCGCCCCAATGCATCATAGCCGTATATAAAGACAGCAATGTAGCTTCTTGACCACCATGTGGGTTTTGTGCAGATGTCATACCACTGACAACCTTATTAATGGTCTTACCGCTCGCCCATAGCCCACCTTGTAAATCAATAAACTGTTTCATTTGTGCTGCCATGACACCGAACCTGGTTGGCGTGCTGAAAATGATTGCGTCTGCCCATTCAATATCCTCTGAAGTAACTACTGGAACGCCTTTTGTCGCATTTACAGTTGCTTTCCATCCAGCATTTCCTTCAATAGCAGCATCTGGCGCTAATTCCTGTACCTTCAATACCCTGACTTCCGCACCTGCTTCTTGTGCACCTTCAGCTGCCCATTTTGCTAATTGATAATTTGTGCCACCCATACTATAAAAAACAACTGCTAATTTTACACTCGACAAGTTATTCATCTCCTCTAATTTTAAAAACTTTTTAAAAACCTCAAACTTAACACCTGTAGCCCTTTTTTCTAAACGCTCATGAGAATGACATCCAAAACACAAATATCTAATTGAGCGTCCTTCTCCTTATTCCCTAATGAGGGGAACTTTAACCTGATAATATGAGTAGCGAAGTTTTTTATTTGTTATTATTTAAAACTTTTTAAGTACCATGCACGTCAAATTATTATAATGCGTTCGCGGCATGTTGAAATTAGAGAAGGTGAATATTTTGTCATGATAAAAAGAGATCAGTATCAGCTTGTGGAAAAATTCATAATAGAAAATCGAGAAGCGCACTATCGTCTCGCCTATAGCTATGTTAGAAATAAAGAAAACGCGCTTGATATCGTACAAGACTCGATTTTAAAAGCACTTAATTCCATAGATCGTCTTGAAGAAATAACCTATTTGAAAACGTGGTTCTATCGAATTCTCATTAACACGTCCATCGATTTCATCAGAAAACATAAGCGAGTTACCTTAATGAATGATGATGTTCTTAGTTTCCACTTACCATGGTTAGAAGATGAAATAGCTGATATGGATTTACAAGTAGCCATCGATCAGCTCCCCCAAAAATATAAGACATTAATCATGCTACGTTTTTTTGAGGATTTAAAAATAGAGGAGATTGCAACGATAACAGAACTCAATATTAATACAATTAAAACGAGGCTCTATCGCGCATTAAAAAAACTACGCATTGAAGTTGGAGAGGATTTTAGATTATGAAAAGATTAAATCAGTTAAAAAATCAATATCACAAGACAGACATACCACCTGAGTTAAAAGATGTCGTAAAGAACGCAATTCAGCAGGCAAATACAGAACAAAAGAAACGTCCAGTTTTTAAAAACTGGATAATTGGAACCGCTGCAGCAACTGTTTTGTTTCTTTCAAGTATCAATATAAGCCCAGCTATGGCACAGTCAATGGTTAATATTCCCGTATTGGGAGCCATCGTTGAAGTTTTTACCGTTCATAAATTAACTTTAGATGAAAAGACCTATCATGCCAATCTTGATAGCCCTACAATTGAAGGTTTAGCGAATGAAGGACTACAAGCTTCGTTAAATGAAAAGTATATCGACGAAAACAAAGCAAACTTTGAGCAATTCGAAGAAGAAGTTGATGAACTAAAAGAAGCAGGTAACGGTCACCTTGGCATTGACACCGGATACGAAGTAATGACAGATACTGCTCGTATTTTATCAATTGCACGTTACAAGGTAAATACTGCTGGTTCTTCTTCAACAACGATGAAGTACGATACCATCGATAAACAGGAGAGCATATTAATCACACTGCCCATTCTATTTAAAGACGATCAATATATCGAAGTGATTAGTTCCTATATTGCAGGTGAAATGAAGCGGCAGATGGCAGCAGATGAAGAAATATCTTATTTCTTGGAGGATCCTTTCACTGGTAATTTCGAAGGAATTAAACCCTATGAAAACTTCTATATTACTTCGAATCATAAGCTTGTGATTTCATTCGACAAATATGAGGTGGCACCAGGTTATATGGGGATTGTGACTTTCGAAATACCCTCGAGTATTCTAAGTGATTTATTAGTAAGTGACACATACATTAATTAATTTTATTGCACGTCAATCAATTTCATAATAGGGTTTTATTGCTCCACCACCACAACATATAGTCGGGTTGAACCGTTCCCGAACAATATGTTGCGTCGTTGTCGCAGAATAAGGTCATTATGAAATTGACTCACGTATTTTAGCAAGCACTTCCACATGTTTGCTACCTTACATAGTTTAGTAAAATGAAGCCAGCTAACACCATACTTATCCATAGGAGGATTTTATAATCATGCGTGCACCACTATTAGAGTCTAGCAAAAGAAGAAAGAAAATCAGGCTACGAATTGCAATAATTTTACTTGTTACATTAATCCCTACTTTTCTTACCGGTTTTATTATAGGGAAATCGTATGCAGCCAATGAAAAAAATTTCAAGAACGAATTGACTGATAAAGTAAAGCCTGCGATTAGCCAAGGGAAAGAACAATCGGGTGTAAATAAAGCGTCTTTAAAAATTTCAGACGCAAAAGCTAATAAAGACACGAAAGAAAATTCAACAAACGAGAAAGATGTTCCCGTCAATAAAGGGGAGGATAAAACTGAAGTGGGAACAGAGCCAGAAAAAGAAAAAGAAGATTTAGGGAAAGTCGTCTACTTAACGTTTGATGATGGCCCAAGTAATCTAACAGACCAATTTCTAGATATCTTACAAGCGCATGATATAAAAGCAACATTCTTCATGCAAGGAACTAACTTACAAAAAGAACATCTACAAGAAAGCGTTATTCGTACAACAAGAGAAGGTCATTATATCGGCGGCCATAGTATGACGCATAAATTCAATACACTATATGAGGATTATCAGTTTATACCTGAGATGACTGAAACCTTACAACTAATTCATGACATTACAGGCACTAACCCTACTTTAGTTCGTCCACCTTATGGTTCCGCACCAGGTTTGAATAGTGAACAGATTCGTAACCAGATTGTAGACGCAGGCATTAAAGTTTGGGATTGGACAATTGACTCTAATGACTGGAAGCTAAAAGATAATCCAACCCAAATTATAGAAGCCATCAAAAACGGTACAAATTCAGACCGAGAAGTTGTGCTCATGCACGAAAAACCACAAACTTTGGCGGCACTTCCTGGGATTATTCAATTTTATAAAGAACAAGGTTATAAGTTTGTCGTATATGATGAAGAGAATCACTTCTATCTTAACTTTCAAAATGATATACGAATGTAATCTGGTTCAACGGGCACAGGAGAGACCACGCTACACTTTAAGTGTGACTTTATTCATAATTACTAATTTTTCAAGCCACTAATTGTACCGCCTAGAGACATTGACGCATTCATATCAACAAAGAATAATATAATTGTCGTGTCTACATTTGCGACTAGCTTTGGCAGTGGATTAACCAAATCCGTTACTGCCTCTTTTTTTCCTATTTTTAAATTTTGAATAGTGATTTCTCCATTCATTACGTATAGAAATGGCGTGAGGTTTAGATATACTGGGACTTTTAACTCTTCCCCCGCTTTAGGATGTGCATCTAATATGTAGACCTGTTGTCTAATCTTAAGGGGTGCTTCACTTCCCACTGGCCCCGCCAAAACATACCAATCTTCATTGGCTAAGGGTTTGTCATGAAACTGAATTTCTGGAGAAATATCCGTTTCAGTAGGCCTGACGAATATTTGAAGCATTTCCACCTCATTTTCTTTCACTGTTTCTTCATGCCAAAATCCTGTTCCTGCATTCATCATCATCAACTTCCCGCGTGCAATCGGCGCTTTAAAACCTGCTGAATCTTTATGATGCATAACACCTGTACTTACGTAACTTAAAATCTCATCATTGACATGTTCATGCATTTTAATTATTACACCCTTTTTGATGACCGCATGATCAATAATGGCTAAGGGCCCAAATGCAGAATCAGCCGTTTCATCTCCTAGAATATCACCTGGTTGGACACGCGTGATTTCAAATGGACCTCTAAACGGTTTTGCGTGATTTACAGCGTCAAGTTTTTGTAACAAAAAAACCGCCTCCTTTTTTATTTTACAGTAAAGCAATCAATTTCATCATAGGCTTTTATAGCTACACCCCTACAACATATAGTTGGATTGAACCGATCCCAAACAATAAGTAACGTCGTTGTAGCATGATAAGGTGATGATGAAATTGACTCATATACTTTTAAAAACTCATAAAGAAACAGCAAATTAATGATTCTTCTTAAAACTACGAAAGAAGTTGGAGAAGCTTACTTGTCTTCTAAGCAATACAAACTAAGTCGAAATGGACTTTAGCTTTCTTATCGTATCATTCACATAGAGCATTCCTCGAGTCTGTTACTATGTGTAGTAATTATCATTATACAGGATTTGGGAGGGTGCTCCATTTTTTATGATTGAACAACCAAAGCCAAAAGGGCTCAAAGATATGAACTTAATTCAACGCTTAGCAAACAAATAGCACGCGTTATTTTAATGACCTTTATTGATGCTTTTTGCTAAACCTGTAAACCTTATCGTCATTTCATCTCCAGATGGTCCATCCACTTTAAAATCTTCTTGTACTATATATGGTGATGTAACAGATTAAGATCCTATGAAATCGACTCAGTTGTAAAATAGGTTTCCCCTAACATTTCTTGCGCGCGGTAACTGTCTACTGGCAGTTCCTTTTCGACAAATGCTTGAATTGCTGCTTGTTCTACATCGTACATGATTTCGATTTCTTTTGAAAATAGAAGTTTCTCTTTACTCAGTAAGCTAGCAAGCGAAGGTTGTTTCTCAGGTTGTAATAACTCCAGATTTAAAACTTTTTTCAATCCATCAACGTAAACGTCAAACGAACGTCCCCCGACTATTTTCACGCCTTTATCTTCTGCGTTCATCATAATAATACTTGGAAAACCAGTTGCTCTTAATTCTCTAGCTAGCGCAAAGTCTTCATTTAATAGTTGTTGTGCGATTGGTTGTTCCGCTTCAATGACAATGGCTTCTCCATCAAGATGAAGTTTATTTACGATGTCAATTATAATTGTTCTATCCGCAATGTTTTGATTAAACACGAAAAGTGCTTCTCTTGCACGGCGTAAATAGTCAAACGCCACGACATCGCCATGATTTTTTTGAATAATTTTAAATACACGAGAAGGTGGATAAGAAGAGTGAACAGGATTATCAATCATCAACGTACCGTCAATTGGCATTCTCGAATGTTCGCCAACCTCTCTCCAGTGATCAGCAACGTCAGCCGGCTTATAGATCCCGTTCGCAGGATCGATTGGTCCGTCATGCCACTTTTCTAATAATCCCCCCATAACCGTATGCATGTTAACGTATTTACCATACTGCGCAATAAAGCGACGAAGTTCTGGTTCAATTGCCCAGCAATGCGAACAAATCGGATCCGTTACATAATAAAGGTTAATTTCTTTGTTGGGTTGGTTAAAGTCAATCATTTCAATCTCCTCATCTCCAGCCTCTCCGCACACACCCGTTTCTACGTCACAAATCATATTTTTATTGTTTTCCATCTCAATTCGCCTCATTTCTATAAAATAAGCGAAGACGAAAAGCATGTCTTTTCGTCTTCGCTTTATGATTTTAAAAAGACTATCTAATCGTTTTCAACGCTGTTGACCAGGCCACAACCTCATTCAACATTGTTTGAACCGTTTCCTCATGAAACGGCGCTGGTTTAAATACGCTCATTTCTTCAAAGTCCGTAAAAAGACTTAGGCCAGGC
Source organism: Sporosarcina sp. (assembly GCA_029263945.1). Lineage (GTDB taxonomy): Bacteria > Bacillota > Bacilli > Bacillales_A > Planococcaceae > Sporosarcina. The sequence goes on along the minus strand of JARIDM010000206.1, from coordinate 9,057 downwards.
TGTGTCGACACCGTTGCCACTTTTGGTACAGTGAGGATTAAACGTAAATTGTTAGCTGCTGTTGCCCCTAGAGATGAGCCATAGCTTACAATGCCCGCCGCTTTATTATTCCACTCAACATATAGATAATCTATCGCATCTTTTAACCCAGACGTAATCGCCCTATTATATTCTGGTGTGACAAAAACAAACCCGTCAAGTTCGCTAATCTTTTCAGACCATACTTTCGCTTCCGGTGCTTGATAATCCTGTGACATTATGGCAGGAACAGGTTCATTGAATGTCGGTAAATTATACTCTTTAATATCCACCAATTCAAATTCAACATCTGTTCTTTGGTCTGCAATGGATTTCACCCATTCTGCAACTTGTAAATTTACTCTTGCGTCTCTCGTACTTCCAGTGATTATTCCTATTTTAACCAACTTAATTCCTCCTATTTATTAAAAAATAACTTTGAATGTTAATGATTTGCTTACAATTGAATTCTATAACATAATGAACATGACGAACACCAGTAACTTCTTGGGAATGTCGTTTATACAACACATTCTATGTATTGTCTGAAAAGTAGGAGGGAGACCACCATGAACGAACCAAAAACAGACCTTCGTATTCAACGTACTCGTAAATTCATTATGGATTCTTTTATAGAACTTTCAGGTCAAAAAGAATTTAAAGATATAACCGTTAAGGACATTGCAACGGAAGCTATGATTAATCGCGCTACTTTTTATTATCACTTTGAAGATATTTATGATTTATTGGAAAAGGTATTATCAGAAGTCTTATTAGTGAATTTGGCTTGTAGCAACTATCAAAATAACGTACTCAATGAAGAAACAATCATTAGTACTTTTATCGCAATTACAAACTTCCAAAAATCACTATCCAATCGTTGTCACAGAGGATACGAGGATACGATTGCACGCATTATAAAAGAACAACTTGAAATCATTTATTTTAAAATGCTGATAAAAGAACATCAATCAGCAGACGAAGAAGCGTTGAAAGTTACGGCGGTTATTTTAAGTTGGGGAATTTATGGGGCATCCGTCGAATGGAAAAGAAACAGTATGAACATCACGCCAAAAGAATATATTAATTTAGCGATTCCTTATTTGATTTCTGGCATAGATTCTCTTAACATGACTAAATAAATGTTAATCCGGATAATAAAAAGGACACTATATGAGTATACAATGGTTTACTATGACCATGATCTGTAGCATTCATTCAAAAGTACCATCCATTTACATCGCAAAAAACAGCCTAATCCCTTATTTAGCAAGGAATTAGGCTGTCTTTTTGAATCTAACCTATTTATTCGATGGCGCCCATAAATCCTCCACAATCGCACCAGATAGTTAAACCATCTACCCATGAAGAAGTTATAGTAGCAGAAACTTAAAAGAGATTCTTGATACAGCATTTAATCAGGTCTCAGCGCAATTTCAACCTAATTTTTTCTTTACGCTCAGATAAGCAATAAGAATAATAGGGTCGCTATGAGGGTTAATACAATAATGGGTAAAGTTCCTTTCACATTATCCTTCGAACGGATATGCGAAAGGATTCCACCAACCCCAACAACAATAAATAGTAAAGCTCCTAGCACTGCACTTGTTTTACTCCAAAAACCAATGATTAATAAAACCGCACCGATTACTTCTACCCATCCCGTTACAATTCTGAACCATTGTGGAAGGTTCATTTCGTCAAATTGGTCCACTAGCGCCTGGGAATTAGTTATTTTTGAAACTGCTGCCATAGTAAAGAATGCAATTAATATAATCTGTAAAATCCATATTAAAATAATCATTCTTTCACCTTTTTCTTCTTTATTTTAAAAATCATATTTAGCTTCTTTTTCTTCTCGAATTTTTGCATACGTTTCTGTTAACACAACAGTATCCTCAACTAAACGATCAATTCGGAAGAGTACATCATCCTCTACAATTTCTTTGCGAAGGAAGTCTTTCTCTTCAATAAAGACATACGTTTGAACGATTTGTGCTTTCATATAAGCTAAAATCGGCTTTAACTGCTGTTCAGCAATTAAGTAGTGCTTTGGTGAACCGGCTGTTAAGAGCATACTCACGACTTTATCACGAAAAGCATTGACCGGTAGTAAATCAAAAATGTTTTTTAATGTCGCTGGAATGGACGCCTGGAAAATAGGTGTTCCAATGATGATGGCATCTGCCTCCATTATTGTTTTTGTAACAAATCCTGTATCACCTTTATATTCCAAATAATTTCGACCGTCACTAAATTGAACATCATAGTCAGCCAGGTCTAGTAATGTAACTTCTGCGTCTGGATACTTTCCAGTAATTGATTCTACAGTGTAGTTCATGGCAGTCCGTGTCTTGGAACCCACTATTGAACCCGATATTCCAACAATTTTCATGTTAGGCACCTCCTATTTTTTTGCTGTATATTTTTTAATTGCTGGTAAAATTTCCGTGCCGATCAAGTCGATGTTCTTCATCAATTTATCAAATGGCACACCACCAAAATCCATTTGTCCGATATAACGCTGATGACCAAATAGTTCATGCTGATAGAGAATTTTCTCAATTATTTGCTGTGGACTACCAATATTCATTACATCCCGCTTATCCGCGCCCTGTGCAAAATGCTGCTTAGGGTAACCCCGGCCGTTAATAAGCTGCATTCCTTGGTTAATATAGGGATAGACCTCACTTTGTGCTTGCTGTGTCGTTTCCGCAGCATAGAAAAATCCCGCTGTTGCGATTGGAAGAGTTGTTGAATCAAAACCGCTTCGGTCAGCAGTCTCCCGATAAGCGTTAATAGAGGTCTTAAAGCTTGTGGCTGGACCGCCTAAAGTAGCTAAGAACATCGGAACTCCTGCGCGTCCAGCCTTGACTGCACTTGCAGGAGGTCCACCAACTGCACGCCAAATTGGCATCGATCCATTTTGTGGACGTGGAATAACATGAGCATCTTTTAATGGCGCTCTGAATTGCCCACTCCAATTAACAATTTCCTCTTCATTTATCTTCAATAGCAGTTCAAGTTTCTCTTCGAACAACTCTTCATAATCGCGAAGATTGTAGCCTAATAACTCGAATAGACCTACCCGTGAAGCACGCCCCGCAATAATCTCCGCACGCCCTTTCGAAATCAAATCAATTGTGGCGAAATCTTCGTACACGCGAACTGGATCAGAGGTGCTAATAATAGAGGAAGAACTTGCAATTTTAATTTTACTAGTCGCTTGAGCAATTGCTGCTAACACAACCGAATGTGCCTGCGATGCAAAATATTCCTGATGACTCTCGCCAACACTAAAAAAGTCAATGCCCGCTTGTTCTGCTAGCTTCGCTAAATCAATGATTTCATGAATACGTTGTGCTGCTGAAATACGTTCTCCAGTATGCGGATTTGGTATATGGTCTCCGAGTGTATAAACGCCAAACTCGAGTCCTTTACTTTGATCAATACGATACTTTTCCATTGTTATCATCCCTTCTGTTATTAAGTATGATTTAGCTATTTCTTAATTGCTTTCTTTACTGTTGGCACTACGATTGTCGCAAACATTTCTATCATTTCTTGAACTTTTCTAAAGGGTACCCCTGAAGAATCAATCTGGGCAATAAATCGATTATGACCGAATAACTCATGCTGATATAGAATTTTCTCGATGATTTGCTGTGGACTTCCAACCATCATGGCGTTTTTAATACTTGCGCCTTCCGCGTAATGGTCCTTTGGAAATGGCGTACCTCTGGTTTTGGTGAAATTGTTATTTATATATGGGAAATAGTCTCGCATTGACGTTTGCGAATTTTTATCGATATATACCATAGTTGCCACGGCAACCGGAAGTTTTTCGGCATCATGGCCAGATTCTGTTGCCACCTGACGATAGGCATCTACCCTTCGCGCATATACACTTGATGCGCCGTAAAGTGCTGCCATATGCATAGGTACACCCATTCTTCCAGCCTGAATGGCACTTGAATAATGCTCTCCTACAGCACGCCATATAGGAATATGTCCATTCATTGGCTTCGGGAAAAGTTCTGTATTTTGGAGGGGAGCGCGAAATCGGCCACTCCAGGTAACGCTTTGTTCTTTGTTCAAACGCGTTAATAAGTCGAATTTCTCTTCAAACAATTCATCGTAATCTTTCAAGTCATATCCAAACAATTCATATGACCCATATCGTGAACCACGACCCGAAACAATTTCTGCTCTACCTCCAGAAAGTAAATCGACCGTGGAGAAATCTTCATACACTCGTACTGGATCAGAGGTGCTCAAGACAGTGGATGCACTTATTAATTTTATTTTTTGGGTCACACTAGCGATAGCTCCAAGAATAACGGGTGTAGAAGTAGCGACAAAATGCTCCTGATGACTTTCGCCAACGCCAAAAACATCCATACCAGCATCCTCTGTCAACTTTGCCAAGTCTAGTATTTCCATCATTCGCTGCTGCTCACTAATTTTGTGCCCTGTTAGGTCATGTTCTAAATGATCACCTAATGTATAGAGTCCAAATTCCATAGAGTTAGATTCAGCTATTTGAAGCCCCACGATGTTCATTGCCCCTTTCACGTTCTGATGTATAATGCTAGTGTAAGCTGTAAGCGTTCCGAATGTAAGTACGCACCTTAAAGTAGTATAGTATACAAAGGATACTATTGGGGAGTGAAATTTGATGGAAATGAAACCAGAATTATGCCGTGTGGAAGATGCGCTAGGCATAATAGTCGGGAAATGGAAACCAATGATTTTATTGATTTTATTGCAGGAAGGTACGCATAGATTCGGTGAGCTTAAACGACGAGTGCCGGGAATCACACAGAAAATGTTAACAAACCAGCTACGCGAATTAGAAGAAGAGGATATCATTACACGTAAATTATACCCACAAGTGCCACCAAAAGTAGAGTATTCTATTACTGAATATGGAAAGAGTTTGGAGCCTATTTTAGTTGCTATGCATGACTGGGGAACGGCACATACACATCGCAAAATAAAAAAGCCCAACACTAACCGAGCTCACAAAGTACCTAACGATAGTATGTGTTAAGTAAAGCGGGTTATCAACGGTTTTTGTCACAAAAAAATCTGCCCCCCCAATTGTTTGCTGTAGCTGACATTTAGGGGTGCAGGTTAATATGGTTTTATGCTTAATTAATATGAGTCAATTTCATAATGACCTTAATAAGCGATTTAATGTAATAGGTTTTGAAAAGAGGCTGTCCAATAAGTCAGTAGATTTCCGACTTGATGGACCCTTCTTTTATTTATTCTTTATCTTGCAGTAAGTTCGCTTTCAGTTACCCATTTATGATTTTTAACTTCTTCCCCGCCCGTAGTCGGCATGTAGTCGATCATATATACCGTAGTTTGTTCGTTCGAATCAATTTCAGCACTTGCACCTTTCATCCCCATTATATGATCTGCTTCTATCGTGACTTTAGCTCCTGCTGCAAATACTTTATCATCAGCATCCTTGAGTTCTTCTTGGATAACCCATTTATGATTTTCCACTCTTTCTCCACCCGTTACTGGAGAATACGTGATCGCATAAGCCGTAGTGTCATAAGCACCCACAATTGTCGCTATAGCTCCATCCATGCCTTCCATATGGTCTGTTTTAATGATTGCCTTGCTTCCGACCTGATAAGTTGGATTTTCTGCCATTTTCAAGTTCTCGGGGATTTCACCGGCGTCGGAATGATTCATCTCCATTTGCATGTCTTCCTGTTTAGCTTCATTACTAATAGCTGGACTATTTTCGTTAGCCGGACTATTTCCACAACCACTTAAACCAATCATTACAGCAAGACCGAACAAAAAATATTGTTTTTTCATTCAATTAACACTCCTTATTCTAGGTAATTCAAAACTAGAAAGAAGCTGTTCCTAGAATTTTTTCACTTCTCGAAACAGCTCCATTTCTGATTGCATTTTCTGCATATCGTTTAAGCTACCATTTTTCGGCAAGCCTCTGCACATTTTCTGCAAGCTTCAGCACAACGTTGGCAGTGATCATGATCATGCTTAGCGCACACCTCCGCGCATCGGTCACAAACTTCTGAACATAGTTCTAAAATCTGAGTCGTAAATGGGCTATTACGGGTAATTGCTTGTGCTGCAAACGCGCATATATCTGCACATTCACGGTCCAAGCGGATACAATCAGCCATCATCGCCAGATTTTCCTCATGCAAGCACGAATCAAAACAACTGTTACATGCCTCCAAACATTCATTCAATGCTTTTAAACATTCTTCGTATTTCGGATTCATGAAATCGCCTCCAATTATTATTGTAGTCGATGATATTTTTCCCTTAACTAGCGTTTTAAAACTAAATAGAAGTAACTCCTTAAAAAATCCTTATTTCCTATAAGTTTGATTCTGTATAAAATTTTAAAAACAGCCAGTGTGTATTTATTCACACTGGCTGTTTCCTGCTAACATTAAGTTGCATTTTATTCCACTTTCACCTGTCCCATCATGCCGTTGTCTTCATGTTCAAGAATATGACAATGGAACATAAACACGCCCTCATGATTAAATTTTATAGCTATTTTTACTCTCTCATCTGGTTTTACAGAAATACTATCCTTCCATCCCTTTTCGTTTTCCGGTGGCGCATTCCCGTCTCTCGATATGATTTTAAATTGTGCGCCATGAATGTGGAATGGATGAATCATTCCGCCCATCATGTCTGGTTTATTGTAAATTTCCCAGACTTCAGTGACCCCTTTCTGTTGTGTGAAATCAATTCTATCTGGATCAAATTTTTTGCCATTTATCTGTACCATAGCCATCATCCCAAAAAGTTCCACTTTCTTTGTTACAGGTAAACTCAGCTCTTCTTCTGTCAATGAAAAATCATTCATCTCTCCTGGAATCTTGCCAACCGCACCACGTTGATCAGAAACTTCAAATGGTAAAAGGACAGACCCATCTTCATTGATTAACGCCAAATCATTTTGTGCATTAAGCTGTGAAAAATCAACTATAATTTCCGCCCTCTCAGAAGGCGTCAGTGTAATTTCTTTTAAAGTAACGGGTTCATTTAAAAAACCACCATCCGTTGCGATTTGAACAAAGGAATTTCCTGTATTCAATTTAAATGTGAAATTCCTCGCATTCGATCCATTTAATAACCGAAGACGTACTTTCTCTTTGTTTACAGTCAACTTGGGATTGACTGTTCCATTGATTAATAACGTATCTCCTATTGTTCCGTCATCATTTACTGCTGCGCTATAATTTAATTGTTTCTCTGCATCGAAATTTTTATCCTGGAAAATTAATGGAATATCATTCTCTCCATAATCATTTGGTAAATCAAGACTTTTTGAATTGTCGTCTTCTATATATACCAATCCTGCAAGACCATTATATACTTGTTCACTTGTTTTCCCCTCTGGATGGGGATGGAACCAAAGTGTTGCCGCTTCTTGTGCTACTTTGAATTCAATAATCTCTTCTTCTCCCGGTTTAATCACATCATGCGGTCCACCATCTGCATCTCCTGCTACCTCTAATCCATGCCAATGAAATGTTGTATTCTCTTCGAGCTCATTGATCGCTCTGATTTTCACTGTGTCACCTTTATCTAAACGTAGCATTGGTCCTAAAAACGTTCCATTGTAACCATACGTATTTGTTTCAATCCCATCAAAAATTTCAGTTTTTCCTTTTTGTGCTCTGACAGTGTATGCGACTTCTTCCTCTTTATCACTTTCAAGCATAGAAGGAATGCCTAATTCATTTTCTCCTGTTGAGTTGTTTAAACTGACAACCTCATCATGATTCATATGACCTTTCATCATGCGATGATTCATTTTGAAGGGCTCCCCTTCTTTTGCAGATTGAAAGTTATTACTACAACCAGCTATAACCAAAATACTAACTACTACAGCGATAATCTTTACGCTTCTACTCATTGCTATTCTCCTCGATTCCAGATTACTTTATGCTCTTCTTTTAATATAACAAGTGAATATGGAGAAGTTATGCATTTTACACGGCGTGATAGGTTAATTTTAAATATCTTGAATAATCGTCATCACTTTGTCTAACTTTCTGCATGGATAAGAAAAAAAGCAATATTACAGCAGTACACTTTGATTTTGATCAATCTGAGTATATCGTTAAAACTCCCGAAGAGGTTACAGTAACCCTAAGGCATGCACGGGATTGCCATTAATGCGCGCTTGCTGAATATTTAATATAATCGAATACGATTTTCCAACAAAAAACGCCATGAGGGATTTTTCCATGGCGTTTTGTCTGCTTTATTATCCTAAATAACTGAACCAATTTCTTAATGACCCTATTCCGCGACAAAGACATAACATATCTTCGGGAACGCTTCAACTCGACTATGTGTTGTGGTCGTATCCCAATAAAATCCTATTATGACTTTGATTGAACTATGTAAACCATTTGGTATAATTGCTACTTTAACAATCATAGATCATGATATCATATTCCCCAAAACATATTTGTATCTATAATTCCTATTATGATCAGCAAGACACCGGCAACTTGTTGCACGATTTTGCCTACTTTCCTGCTACTTCTCATAATCAACCTCTTCGCATCAAAGAACCAGATGAGAAAAAACAAGGTAAGTAGCGGAAGTGATGTCGCCACGCCAAATATTGCCGGCAATACAAACCCATAAGAAGTCGTAATGACTAATGGCATTAACCATAGGAAAAATAGGACAAACATTGTTGGACAAAAAGCTAAGGAAAAACTCGCCCCTAACATGAAGGATCCCAACTTCCCATTTTTTAAACGCATCGGAATGCGCATCGTTATTCTTTGTAGGAATCCTAACTTGAGAATCCCAAGCAATACTAGGCCTGTAATGATAATCAGTGGGCCTATCACTTTACGGAACAACGGAAAGTATTCTGGTAATACTGTTTCAAACGATTCACCAAAGAACCACACCAACAGTCCAAGTGCACTGAATACAAAGACTTTTCCAGCAATAAACGCGAAAATTTCCCCCATATCATTCTTCAGCTGAATTGTACGA